>JACCXP010000197.1 GCA_013696905.1 Thermoleophilaceae bacterium | reverse complement strand
GGCGGCTCGCCGGGCGCCACGACGTCGAAGACCTCGAGGCCCTGGTCGATCAGCCGCCGGCGATAGGCGTCCTCGTGCTCGTTGCCCTTGCGGGCGACGAGCTCGGCGTCGGGGCGGGGCGGCGGATCGGGCGGCTTGATCTGACCGCGCGCGCGGTAGAGGTCGAGCGCCGTGCGGTGCTCACACGCGAGGAAGCGGTAGAGGTCGCTCGGGGAGAGGAGCAGCGTGTTGTCGGTGACTTGCATGTGGGCTGCGGCGGCGAAGGTACGCCGTCATTCCGTATCGACAATCTCGACGTAACTGCAAGGGTCGCAGCGTCACGCGCGGGAATCTTCCAACGGCAGGCCAGTGGCTACGAGGCGTTCGTGCCGGCGCCGCTGCCGCCGGATCCACCCGTCACCTTCGACGCCGAACTGCTCGCGCTCCTGTCAGCCGCGGACCAGGCTCTCGGGTGGCTCGACGGCGTCATCCAGACAGTTCCAAACCCCGACCTCTTCGTAGCGATGTACGTGCGCCGCGAAGCGGTCCTCTCCTCGCAGATCGAGGGGACGCAGAGCACGCTCGAGGACCTGCTCGCCGCCGAGCTCGAGCCGGCCGCGCCCGGCCTCCCGGAGGATGTCGACGAGGTCGTGAACTACGTGCGCGCGATGCACTACGGCTCGACCGATTGGCGACGCTGCCGCTTCCCAAGCGGCTGATCCGCGAGATCCACCGCGAGCTGCTGGCTACGGGCCGCGGCGCGCACCGCAGGCCGGGCGAGTTCCGCCGAGACCAGAACTGGATCGGACCGCAGAACGCGCCGATCGAGCGGGCGACCTTCGTGCCGCCCGCCGTACCTGGCATGCACGCCGCGCTCGACGCCTTCGAGCGCTTCCTGCACGAGGAGCATGCACTGCCGGTCCTCGCGCACGTCGGGCTTGCGCACGCGCAATTTGAGACGATTCACCCGTTCATCGACGGCAACGGCCGCGTCGGACGGCTGCTGGTCACGTTCCTGCTGGTCCTTCGGGGGGTGCTCCACCGGCCACTGCTCTATCTCAGCCACTACCTGAAGCGCAATCCCGCCGAGTACTACGACCGCCTGATGGCGATCCGCCTGCGTGACGACTGGGAGGGCTGGCTGCGGTTCTTTCTGCGCGGGGCGGCCGAGACCGCCACCAAGGCGACCGAGACGGCGCGCGCGATCCTCCAGCTCCGCGAGCGCCACCGCGACGCGATCCAGGAGCGTGCTGGGCTCAACGGGCTCCGGCTGCTCTACCTGCTCTACGACCGCCCGCTCGTCAACGTCAACCTCGTCAAGGACCGCCTGGGGATCTCCTTCGCCACCGCCAACAACCTCGTCGGGCACTTCGAGCGGGCGGGGCTGCTCAACGAGATCACGGGCGGTAAGAGGGGACGCATCTTCCGCTACAGCCCTTATTTGGCGCTCTTGCGCGACGACGAGCCCGCCTCACGTCGGGGCGAACCCACCGACACCACCGAGACCGCGAACGGATGAGCGAGCGTACGCGGTCAGCCGCCCGCGCCGGTAGCCGGCCTCCTGGCGGCGCTGGGCCAGAAGCCGCCAAAGTTCGGTGAAGCAGCTAGTCGTCCCGCGGCGCAGACTGGAAGACGATCCGCTTGAGCTCGGCGGCCGCGCCGGCGCTCAGGCGCAGGACAGTCTGGAAGCCCTCGGCGCCGAGCTCGCCGGCGTCGAGGCGCCGGCGCAGATCGTTGAGCGTCGCGCGATCGTCCTCTTGGACCTGGTCGCGCGCGGTCTCGACCAGGATCAGGTGGCGGGGTCGCTTGGCGGCCGCGGCCATGCGCACGTAGCGCTCGCGCTCGCCGACCTCGAGCCCCTCGGTGGGGATCACCACCGTCTCGTTCGCCTCGAGCCGCTTCAGCACCGCCGCGTCGAGCAGCTCGGCGGCGCGACCCTCGATCTCGTCCTCGGCGATCCGTCCCGAGAGCAGCGCGCGCACCTTGTCGAGCGAGAGCAGCGACGCGCGGTTCTCCACCATGCGCTCGACGAAGCGGTCGCGTTCGGCGGGCGATGCCGAGACGATCAGCAGCAGGCTCCCCGGGGAGTAGCGCAGGCGTTCGGCTGCGGCGAGCACACGGCTGCGCACCGAGAGGTCGGCGGGGCGGGGCGGGGCGCCGTCGCGGCGGGGACGGTCCGAGGACCAGCCCCCTCGCTCGTCACTCGAGATCTTGATGCTGCGCGCGGGGGGAAGATTTGGCATACCCCTACTATGCCCTACGCCAGCCGGGCCGGCGGCCGAGCGTCCCTCAGCTCGGGCGCGCCTCCGGGTGGCGCGGCAGGCCGTCCTCGGGGATCTGCTCCCACGATGCGGCGTAGGCGACGAACTGGTGCGCGCTCGGACGTACGCCCGGGTCGCCGTCAAAGGCACCGAGGCGTACGCTGACGATCGAGCCGTCGTCGGCGGAGAGGGCGAACAGCGCCGAGCCGCAGCCGGCGCAGAAGGCCTTGGGCAGTCCCCCTTCGGGCACCCATGAGCGCAGCTCCTGCTCACCGGCCACGACGCGCACGGACCCCGGCTCGACGCGCGCGTTCGGGGACGCCGCCGTGCCCGTGCGTCGCTGGCAGCGCGTGCAGTGGCAGTACGCCGCGGATAGGGGTGGAGCGCTCACCTCGAAGCGCACGCGCCCGCAGCCGCAGCCGCCCGTGAGTGGCAGCGTCGTCTCGGCGCTCAAAGCGCTCCCATCGTAGCTTGGCGACGGGTATCGAACTCTTCACACGACGCCCGCGCCGCCGAGGTTATCGTCGCCGCCCCAGGCAAGCGGACAGTGGAGGCACGATGAGGCGACGGATCTTGTGGTTGACCGGGTTGACGACGGCGCTCGTGGCCGCGCTCCCGAGCCCAGCGATCGCGGACGGCGATCGCGACGAGAACAAGCCGCTCGTGATCGGCCATCGCGGCGCGAGTGGCTACCTGCCCGAGCACACGCTCGCCTCCTACAGGCTCGCGATCAAGCTCGGCGCCGACTACATCGAGCCCGATCTCGTCTCCACCAAGGATGGTCACCTGGTCGCCCGCCACGAGCCCAACATCACCACGACGACCGACGTCAAGAACCACCCCGAGTTCGCGAGCCGCAAGCGCAAGGCGATCGTCGACGGCGCCGAGGAGGAGGGCTGGTTCGCCTCAGACTTCACGCTCGCGGAGATCAAGACGTTGCGCGCGGTCCAGACGATGAGCGATCGCCCGCAGCGGTTCAACGGCCGCTTCAAGATCCCCACGCTCGCCGAGGTGATCGCGGTCGCGAAGCACGCGAGGGTCGGCATCTACCCCGAGACGAAGCACCCGACCTATCACCAGCGCCTCGGGCTTCCGCTCGAGGGCAAGCTCGTCGCGGCGCTCGAGCGCGCCGGCTGGAACGACCGCCACGCGCCCGTCTTCATCCAGTCGTTCGAGCAGTCGAACCTGAAGCGCCTCAACCGCATCACCGGCGTGCGTCTCGTCCAGCTGATCGACGCCAACGACCTCAATCCGGACGGCACGCTCGACTACACGGCGCCGCTCGACCGGCCCTACGACTGGACCGTCTCGGGCGATCCGAAGCTGCGCGCGCGTACGTTCGCGTTCTTCGTCACTAACGCCGGTCTCGACGAGATCAGCAGCTACGCAGACGGCATCGGCCCGTGGAAGCCCTACATCCTGCCGACGGCCGCCATCAAGCTCAGCTCGGACGGCAAGGTCGCGGACTCGAACGGCGACGGCCTCGTCAACGACACAGATCGCAAGACGCTCGCCCCGACCGACCTCGTCGAGCGCGCGCACGCCCGCGGGCTCCTGGTGCACCCATACACGTTCCGCAACGAGCAGCGGCGGCTCGCCTCGGACTACGAGGGCAACCCGGTCAACGAGTACCTGCGCTTCTACGAGCTCGGCGTCGACGGCCTCTTCTCCGACTTCCCGGACACCGCCTTCGCCTCGCGCGAGCTGTTCTGGCTGCAGGAGGACGCCGCGAGCGAGAGCTAGGCCGTGCCCACGCTCGCCTCCTTGAAGAACTCCTCCTCGATCACGACGTGTTGCTCCTTCGGGGGCCGCTGGTAGTCGTCGTGCTGCTCGGGTCGCGGCGGCAGCTCGATCGGCTCGGGCAGCACGTCGCGGTAGTCGATCCGGTCGAGCACATGTGAGATGCAGTTGAGGCGCGCGCGGCGCTTGTCGTCGGCCTCGATCGTGTACCAGGGCGCCTCCGGGATGTCCGTGTAGGAGAACATCTCGTCCTTCGCCTTCGAGAAGTCGACCCAGCGCTCGCGCGCCTTGAGGTCCATCGGGCTCAGCTTCCAGCGCTTGAGCGGGTCCTGAGCGCGCTCCTGGAAGCGGCGCTCCTGCTCGGCGTCGCTGACGGAGAACCAGTACTTGAGCAGCACGATCCCCGAGCGCACGAGCATGCGCTCGAACTCGGGGCACGAGCGCAGCCACTCGCGGTACTCCTCGTCGGTCGCGAAGCCGAGCACCCGCTCGACGCCGCCGCGGTTGTACCAGCTGCGATCGAAGACGACGATCTCGCCGGCCGCAGGCAGGTGATCGACGTAGCGCTGGAAGTACCACTGCGTGCGCTCGCGGTCGGACGGCGCCGGCAGCGCGACGATCGTGGCTCCGCGCGGGTTTAGCGGCTCGACGAGGCGCTTGATCGTCCCGCCCTTTCCGGCGGCGTCGCGGCCCTCGAAGATCACGACGACCTTCAGGCCGCGCTCCTTCACCCACTGCTGCATCTTCACAAGCTCGATCTCGAGCTCGCCGAGGCGCTGCTCGTAGTCTGAGCGCTTGAGGCGCGGGCGCTCCTCGCTCGCCGCCTTTGCCTTCTTGTCACGCTTCTTGCCGTTCGCCGCCATCGGGCCTCCCTAGTTGGTCTGAAGCGGTCTTACTACCCCGAACCGCCGCGGACAGGCATACTCGCGCTTCGTGAAGCCATTCGTCATCAACAGCCACGGCCGCCTCGTCTTCCCGTTCAACTTCCTGCCGACGCTCGACTTCTCCGTGATGGAGAGCCTCGAGCAGCTCGACGCGGTGATCGAGCGCGACTTCGAGGCCAAGGCGCCGACCGGCACGGACATCCTCGAGCGCGTCGAGTCGGGCGGCTACGAGACCCGCTACGACCTCCTGCGCGACGTCGCGCTCAACCTCTTCTGGGTCAACCGCTACGCCTTCACGATGTACGAGAAGCGGCCGACGCGCTGGCGCGACGTCCCGCGCGGGCGCGAGGACGTCTTCCTCCCGGCGGTGACCCCTTGGGAGGACGGCGAGCGCAAGGTGGCGGCCGTGCGCGACGCCTACGACCGCCTCGAGCCCGCCTTCGGTCCTGACGCCGAGGACCGCATCTTCGACGTCCTCTTCGACGTGTTCGCGAACCGCCGCCACCACGCCACCGAGCTCCCGGCGATCAAGCCGACGGTCTCCGAGATCCTCAACGAGCGCGGCGCGCTCACGTTCTGCCTGCCCGGCCACGACCCCGACTACCCGACGTACGCCTACGAGCAGATCCGGGACGCCAGCGAGGACGTGGCGGAGCTCGAGGCGCTGCGGCGGATGGCGATGGTGCTCCACAACCAGTACCCGTGGGACCGGTCGCAGACCCGCCTCGAGGACGTGGGCGCGCTCGGCGATGACGACTTCGTGGTCCTCTTCAGCCCGCGCGACAGGCAGGTGCTCGACTTCATCGAGCGCGTGCGCGACGGCGGCGAGGCTCGCCCGCGCACAGCGCGCACGCCCGAGGCGCACAAGCCGGTCAAGCCCTACCCGCCGGTGATGGTGAGCCGGCAGTTCAAGGTAATGCCGCGGCTCGAGGCGCTCAGCGCGGTCAAGGGCGAGGTCGTCTGCACGAACGACGACGTGATCCGCAACTCGGCCTACAACTGGTCGTCGATGTCGGCTGACGACATCGCGCGCAAGACCGGGATCCAGTCGCGCTACTACACGCAGCGCGGGCTCGAGCAGATATCGCTCGAGGCGGCCGAGGCCGCGCTCGAGGGGGCCGGACGCGAGCCCGAGGAGATCGGCTCGGTGATCTTCTGCACGTGCACGAGCACGACGCTGATCCCCTCGGTCGCGAGCTGGCTCTCGGGCCAGCTCGGGATCCAGCAGACGCACGGCTCCTTCGACGTGATCGCCGCCTGCGCGGGCTTTCCCTACGGGCTCGCGGAAGCGACGCGCCTCCTCCAGGAGGTCGAGCGACCCGTGCTCGTCGTCTTCGCCGAGAAGTTCTCGGACAAGATCGGCACGGTGCGCACGTCGCGGATGATCTTCGGCGACGGCGCCGCCGCGGTCGTCATCGGGCC
>JACCXP010000185.1 GCA_013696905.1 Thermoleophilaceae bacterium | reverse complement strand
GACTCGTTGGCGCGCGCGATCTGGTCGGGCGAGTGGGTCGACAGGCCGATCAGCAGGTCGTCGCCGATCATCCGTCGCACCTCGGCCACCGGCGCGTCGTCCTGGCCCACGTGCACGCCGTCGGCGTTGCATGCGAGCGCGAGCTCGGCGCGGTCGTTGACGATAAAGAGAGCTCCGTGGCGGTCGCACAGCGACCTGAAGGCGGCGGCCGCGCGCACGATCTGGTCGTCGCTTGCGTGCTTGTCGCGCAGCTGCACGGCGTCCACGCCGCCGGCGAGCGCGGACCCGAGCACGTCCTCGAGCGCGCAGCCGGCGGGGCTCGCCTCGATCACGAGGTAGAGCCGCGCCCGCTGAAGACGCTCACGCCGCTGGTCGCCTGTGACGGGCACGAGCGAATCCTAGGCACGCCTAGAGCCGCCGCGCGCGCACCACCGGGCTCGAGACGCCGGCCGAGCTGATCCGGAACTCGCGCCTGGCGGCGTCGGGCACCGAGAAGAAGGCGCGGAAGTATCCGCGCGGACCGAGCCGGACCGCGCCGTTCGCGACCGGGGTGAAGGGCGCGCGACCCAGCCGCGATTCGACGACGGCGGCGCCGCCGCCACCGTCGGCGTTGCGGGCGCCCCCGAAGACCTCGATGCGCGAGCTCGATATGCGGCGGACGTGAAGCGGCAGGCGGTAGCCCTGGTAGATGTCGGGCTTGGCCTGGCCGTTCGCGAAGCGCAGCCCCGACTGGAACCCGGAGAAACGCGCGAGGCCCGTGCCGTTGGCGGCATCGTCGATCAGCGGGTACTGCGACCACGAGCCCACGCGCGGGTTGCGGTAGGCGAGGTACTCGCTCTCGGCGAGGAAGTCGTCCACCCGGCGGATCGGCGTCTGCAGCCGGTCGGGCGGGTCGGTCTGGAATCCGAACTCGGTGAGGTAGAGCGTCAGCCCGCGTGCTATCCGACCGCGCCGGCCGAGCCGGTCGAGCGCGCGCACGACGCGGCTGAGCTGGCCGATCGTCGCGTCGTCGGGGTGCGGGGGCCGCGTGGTGGGAGCCCGTCCGCCGGTCGCGTAGGGGTGGTAGGCGAGCCCGGAGGAGGGCAGCGAGCGGAAGCCCTGGCAGCCGCGCGCGCGCGCCGCCCGCCCGCGCAACGGTCGGTAGCGGCGGTCGAGGCAGAGCATCTCGCGCAGGAACTCGAGCGGGCGCAGGCTCGAGCGCACGCCGGTGGACGACCGCCCGACCGGCAGCAGCTCGCCGAACAGGATCGTGTCGCGCTCGTGACCGCTCGCCGACAGGCCGGCGTGGGCCGCGAGGTAGAGGCGCCGGTAGATAGCCGGCGAGAGCGGCGTGCGACGACGATCCGAGGAGCGCTGGGGGAGCAGGAAGCGGGGCAGGTTCGGCTCGTTCCAGATCGACCAGCTCGCGACGCGCGGCAGGCCCTGATAGCTCCCGGAGTAGCGCGTGCCGACGGCGCGGGCGAAGCGGCCGAACTCGGCCGCGTCCGGCCGGCTCGCGCCGGCGGGCTCGGAGCGCCCTACCGAGGCCCAGTCGGGCGCCGGCCCGGTCACCTGAAGCAGCACCTCGAGCTGGCGGCGCCTGGCCGAGGCGATCGCCGCGTCGTAGCGCTCCCAGCCTGCGTAGGCCGCCGGGTCCTCCGCGTTCAGTCCGCTCGGCTTGCGACGCCCGCGCGGCGCGAGCTCGCGCCAGGAGATGGTCATCTTCACGACGTCGACGCCGAGGCCCTTCAGCTCGTCGAGCGTGCGCTCGCGCACGTCGGCGCCACGGCTGAGCAGCTGGGCGTCGTCCTGGAGGATCGAGCGCTGGAAGGGCGAGGCGGCGGCGGGCGCCGGCAGCGCGAGCGCGGCGAGCGTGAGGCAAAGCAGCGCGTGCCTCACGAGCCACCCTCGGCGACCGGCGTGGCGATGCGGCTGTAGGAGGTCTTGCCGGCGTCCGAGTAGCGCAGGCGGAAAGAGCGCGTGGCGGCCTGGCCAAGGCGCAGCCGGCGGCGGAAGTAGCCCTGCCCGTTGCGCGCGCTCACGCGCCCGCCCGGGGCCTCGAGGAAGCGTCCGCCGGCGCGCCGCTGCTCGATCCACAGGTCGCCCGAGCCTCCGGGTCGAGCGGCGCCCCAGATCTCGACCTCGCGCGTGCCGCGCAGGCGAGCGAAGATCGGCAGCCGGTAGGCGTCGTAGACGCCGCGCTTCTCGCGGCCGTCGCCATAGCGCAGCCCCGCCTGGAAGAGCCCGAAGCGCTCGGCGCCGCGCGCCTGCGCCAGCAGTGGATCGTCGAGCAGGCCGTACTGGGACCAACTCGCGACGCGCCGGTTGCGGTAGGAGATCCACTCGGCTTCGTTGAGGAACGCGGGGATGCGGCCGACGCGGGTCTGAAAAGGATCCGGGGGCCGGCTCTGGTAGCCGAACTCCGTGTTGTAGATCGGCAGGCCGCGACGATCGAGGCGCCCGAGCGCCGCGGCGCGGTCGAGCGTGCGCGCAACGCGGTCGAGTGAGCGGATCGTCGCGTCGTCCTGCGTCGGCTCCGCCGCCCGCGGTCCCTCGGGCCGCGTGTAGGGGTGGTAGGCGAGCCCGCTGACGCCTGACACGCGCCGGAAGCGCTGACAGCCGCGGGCGCGCGCCGCGGCGCCCCGGAAGGGGCGGGAGCGGGCGTCGAGGCAGAACAGCTCACGCAGGAAGACGAGCGGCTTGATCGTGTAGCGCGGGCCGATCGCGCGGCGCCCGATCGGAAGGATCTCGCCGAACAGGATCGTGTCGGGCCCGTGCCCCGTGGCGCGCAGCGAGCCGACCGCCGCCGTGACGAGGCCGCGGTATGCGTGCGGGGCGAGCGGCACTCCGCCGCGCGAGCCGAGCGGCAGCAGGAACTGCGGGTGGTTGGGCTCGTTCCAGATCGACCAGAAGTCGACCCGCGGCAGCGGCACGCCGGCGGCGTCCGAGTGGCTGCCGTCGTAGCGCGTGCCCGCGGCGCGGACGAAGCGCCCGAACTCGCGCGGGTCCGGTCGCTCGACGCCCTGTGGATCTCCGGCGCGGGCGGTCGCCCAGCCG
>JACCXP010000007.1 GCA_013696905.1 Thermoleophilaceae bacterium | reverse complement strand
CTGTGCGCCTGCCGAGGAAGCGCCGCCGTCGTCGGGGGGCGCCGCCGTGGCAGCAGCCGCACCCGTGCCCGCCGGCAGCGGCAGGCGCTCAAGCGCCCCTGTGTTGCTGATCAGCTTGGAGGGCACGCGCACCTCGATAGCGACATCGTCGGCGCCGGTCGTCCCGGCGTCGGCGGGGGCGATCGTGGCTGCGAGCGCCTGCGTCACCTGCTGCGAGTCGACTCCCTGCTCGACGGCGTCGCGATCGAGCGAGACGACGAACTGGTTCTGCTCCTCGAGCGCCGGGCTCGATACCTCGGTCACGTCGGTGCGCTGCTTCAGCAGGCGGTCGACCCGGCGCGTCGCGCGCACTACGTCGGCCTCCTCGTCGCCGAGCACCGAGGCCTCGAAGGCGCCGGCGGGCGGGCCCTCCTCGAGCTGCTGGACCTCGAAGCCGTCTCGATACTCGCGCTCGCCGAAGGTGCGCAGGCCGTTGGCGGCCTGCTCGGGATCGGCCTCGTCTGAGAGGGTCAGGAAGAAGGTGACCCTGCCGCTGGCGTTCTGGCCGATGTCCGTCTGCAGCGACGCGTCGCCGTAGGCCACCTGGTAGTCCTCGACGTCCTCGACGTCGGCAAGCTCGCGCTCCAGCGGTCGCAGCAGCGCTCGAGCACGTTCGGTGCTCGTGCCGGCGGGCAGGTTGACGTTGCCGTAGACCTGCTGCGTGCCGCCCTCGGGGAGGAACTGGATCGGGACCACGCCGGCCGCGATCCCACCGACGGCGCCCGCGAACAGCGCCACCGCGAGGATGATCGTGACGAAGCGATGGCGCAGCCCGAAGCCGGTGATCGGGGTCACGATGCGGGCGAGCCGCGTCGGCTCCTCGCTCATGTCAGTGCGCGGGCGCAGGAAGATCGCCGCGAGCGCCGGGATCAGCGTGACCGCGACGAGCAGCGACGCCAGCAGCGCCGCGACCACGATGATCGAGAACGACAGGAAGATCTCCGAGATCAAGCCGCCGACGAGCCCGATCGGGAGGAAGACGGCCGCCGTGGCGATCGTCGAGGAGGCGATCGCGAGGCTGACCTCGGTCGTCCCGTCGATCGCGGCGCGCAGCCGCGGCTCTCCGCGCTCGAGGTGCTTGTGGATGTTCTCTAGCACGACGATCGCGTCGTCGATCACGCGCCCGATCGCAATCGTCAGGCCGGCGAGCGTGATGATGTTGAGCGTCAGCCCGAGCCCCCAGGCGGCGAGCAGGCCGAAGACGATCGAAGTCGGGATCGCGACGGCCGCGACCAGCGTCGCGCGCAGCGAGCGCAGGAAGAGGAAGATCACGAGCACGGCGAACAGCGCACCGAGGGTGCCCTCGAGCAGCAGGCCCCGGATCGACTCCTTCACCTCGGTGGCGTTCTCGGTGATCGTCGTGACGTTCTCCGAGCCGAGGTCGGTGCGAGCACCGTCGAGCACCTTCTCGGCCTCGTCGACCACCTCGACCTCGTTCGCACGGTCGACGCGGAAGACCGACAGCGAGATCGACGGCTTGCCGTTCGTGCGCGCGAACGAGTCGCCCGACTCGCCACGACGCTGGACCACCGCGACGTCGCGCAGCTCGCGGTCGGCGTCGACCGGCAGCTCGCGCAGCCGCTTGAGCGTGTCGACGCCGGTGCCCTCGACCGTCAGCGGCGTGCGGGCCCCCGCGGCGTCGACGGCGCCGGCGGCCTGGGTCACCTCGGAGCCGCGGATCAGCGCGGCCATGCTCGCGGGCGTGAGGCCCTGCTCGAGCGCGCCACGCCTGAGCCTGACGTCGTACTGCGGCTGGGCGCTGCCGGCGATGTCCACGCGCGCGACGCCTTCGATCGCCTCGATGTCCTGCTCGAGGTCCTCGGCGCGGTCGCTGAGCGCGACGAGGCTCTCGTCGTCGCTCGAGATCGAGACGTTCATGATCGGCTGCTCGGTGAAGCCTGCGGCATCGACCTCGACCTCCTCGGCCTCGGGCGGAAGGTCGGCGTCCTGCATCGCGGCCAGCACGTCCTCGCGCGCGGTGTCCACGTCGCTGCCGTAGGCGAGCTGGATCAGCACCGTCGCCTGGCCCTCGTTGGCGACGGTCTGCACGGCCTCGATCTCGTCGACCGTGCGCAGCGAGCGCTCGAGCTCCTGGGCCACCTGCTCGTCGACCTGCGCGGCACCGACGCCTGGGACCGCCACCGAGCCGCTCAGGAACGGGAAGTTGACCTCCGGGAAGAGCTGCTGGCGCAGCTGCGTCCCGCCGTAGGCGCCGGCGGCGAGCACGAGCACCGCCGTGAGCAGCACGACCGAGCGGCGCTCGAGGCACCAGCGTACGAAGGCGTTCATGGCGAGTTCCTATCGGGCACGAGGAACGGGATCGGCGCTGTCGGCAAGAATGCCCCGACGCGTGGGCGCAAGCGATGCGGGCAGCCTGCGTCGGGCGGTGCGGGTAGCCGCACCGAACCGCTGCGCTCAGGTATCGGCGTCACGACCCAAGAGGCTAGAGAAGTCCTCGCGCAGTCGGCGAACGCCCGAGGCCTCGGATAGCCTCCGAGGGGTGACGTCGTCCACCGCGATCGAGTCCCTCGATCTCCTCTCGCAGGGCAAGGTCCGCGACATCTACGCGGCCGGCGATCGCCTGCTGCTGGTCGCCTCCGACCGCATCTCGACCTACGACGTCGTGCACCCCACGCCGATCCCCGACAAGGGCAAGGTGCTGACCGGGCTGTCGGCCTTCTGGTTCGAGCGCACCCGCGACATCTGCCCCAACCATGTCGTGTCGCACCGCGACGTGCCCGGCGACGTGCACGGGCGCGCGATGCTGGTCGAGCGCCTCGAGATGTTCCCGGTCGAGTGCGTCGTGCGCGGCTACATCACGGGCTCGGGACTCAAGGACTACCGGCGCAGCGGCGCGATCTGCGGGATCGAGCTGCCCGCCGGGCTCGAGGAGTCAGAGCGCCTGCCGGAGCCGATCTTCACGCCGGCCACCAAGGCGGACCTCGGCGACCACGACGAGAACGTCGACTTCGATCGCGCCGCCGAGATCCTCGGCGATCGTGCGCTGCTCGAGGAGCTGCGCCGACTCTCGCTGGAGCTCTACGGCTTCGCCGCCCGCCACGCCGAGGGCAACGGGATCATCCTCGCCGACACGAAGTTCGAGTTCGGCCGCGACGCGACTGGTCGGATCGTGCTCGGCGACGAGGTGCTGACGCCTGACTCGTCGCGCTTTTGGCCGGCCGACGGGTACCGGCCGGGCATCTCGCAGCCGTCTTTCGACAAGCAGTTCGTGCGCGACTGGGCGACGCGGTCTGGTTGGGACAAGTCGCCGCCGGCGCCGGCGCTCCCGGACGAAGTCGTGGCGAGCACGCGCGCGCTCTACCTGGAGGCCTACGAGCGCATCGCCGGGGAGCCGTTCGATGCCTGGCTGCGCCGCAGCGGCGCCTGACTCGCGCGTGCGTGCGCGCGTGCTGATCCGCCCGAAGCAGGGGATTCTCGACGCCCAGGGCCAGACCGTCGAGCGCGCACTGCCGGCGCTGGGGTTCGAGGGCGTGTCGAACGTGCGCATCGGCCGGCTGATCGAGCTCGAGGTCGAGGACCCGGCACGGATCCGCGAGATGTGCGAGCGCCTGCTCGCCAACCCGCTGATCGAGGACTACGAGGTCTCGCTCGAGGAGCGATGAAGTTCGGCGTCGTCCGCTTCCCCGGCTCCTGCGACGAGCACGACGCCCTGCTCGCATGCCGGCGCTTCGCCGACGCAGAGCTGCTCTGGCACGGCGAGCGCGACCTGAAGGGAGTCGATGCCGTCGTGATCCCCGGCGGCTTCTCCTACGGCGACTACCTGCGCGTGGGCGCGATCGCCCGCTTCTCGCCGGTCATGGAGGCCGTCGGCGAGTGGGCGGCCGCAGGCGGCCCGGTGCTCGGCATCTGCAACGGCTTCCAGGTGCTGTGCGAGGCGGGGCTGCTGCCGGGCGCGCTGCTCGTGAACGCGGAGCTTCGCTTCCTCTGCCGCCAGGTCGAGGTCGAGGTCGTGAACGCGGAGACCCCCTTCACGTCCACCTGCGACCCCGGCGAGCGGCTGTCGGTGCCCGTCAAGCACACGACCGGGCGCTACTTTGCCCCGGAGCTCGAGCTCGACGAGCTCGAGCGGAGCGGCCAGGTGGTGCTGCGCTACCTGCCCGGCCAGAACCCGAACGACTCCCGGCGCGACATCGCCGGCGTCACCAACCGCGCGGGCAACGTGCTCGGCCTGATGCCACACCCCGAGCACGCGGTCGACGCCCTCACCGGCTCGACCGACGGCGCAAGGATCTTCGAGAGCCTGGCGAGCCTGTCACCCGCTTGAGAGCGAAACCCGTGGGCGGATGACCGACAAGCTGATGAGAGCCGAGAGAACATCGGGCAACGAGGAAGATGCCCGCTCCCTCGGACTGACCGCGCAGGAGCACCACCGAATAGTCGACCTACTCGGTAGAGAGCCCAACGGCGTCGAGCTCGCCGTCTTCTCGCTGATGTGGTCCGAGCACTGCTCCTACAAGCACTCGCGCAAGCTGCTCCGCCGGCTGCCGACGGAGGGAGCGCACGTCGTCATGGGGCCGGGCGAGAACGCCGGCGCGGTCGACGTCGGCGACGGCCTGTGCGTCGCCTTCAAGGTGGAGTCGCACAACCACCCGAGCGCGGTCGAGCCGTTCCAGGGGGCGGCCACGGGCGTCGGCGGCATCGTGCGTGACGTCTTCGCGGTCGGAGCGCGGCCGATCGCGCTGCTCGACTCGCTTCGCTTCGGCGAGCTCGACTCGCCGCGCTCGCGCTACCTGTTCTCGGGTGCCGTCGCCGGGATCGGCCACTACGGCAACTCGATCGGCGTGGCGACTGTGGGCGGCGAGATCTACTTCGAGCCAGCGTACGAGAGCAACTGCCTCGTCAACGCGATGTGCGTCGGGCTCGCACCGCGTGAGCGCCTGATCCGAAGCGCGGCCGCGGGCGAGGGCAACCAGCTCGTGCTGCTCGGTGCGCTGACCGGGCGCGACGGGATCGGGGGGGCCTCTGTGCTCGCGAGCGCCCAGCTCGACGTCGGCGATCCGTCGAAGCGCCCGAGCGTGCAGATCGGCGACCCCTTCGAGGAGAAGAAGCTGCTCGAGTGCTCACTCGAGCTGCTCGAGCGTGGGCTGCTGCGCTCGCTCCAGGACCTGGGCGCAGCCGGGCTCTCCTCGAGCGCCTCGGAGATGGCGTCGAAGGGCGCCGTCGGAATCGACCTCGACGTCGCCCGCGTGCCGCTGCGCGAGCAGGGGATGGAGGCGTTCGAGATCATGGTCTCGGAGTCTCAGGAGCGGATGCTGTGCGTGGTCGAGCCGGAGCGGCTCGGGCACGTGCTCGGCGTGTGCGCGCACTGGGAGGTGCGAGCGACGACGATCGGGGAGGTCACGGGCTCCGGGCGCCTGCGTGTCCTCGAGCGCGGGCACGTGGTCGGGGACATGCCGGTGACCGCGCTCGTGGACGACTGCCCGCTGTACGACCTCGCGCCCGCGCCGCCGACCGCGCGCGTCTACCCCGACCCGCCGCGGCGGCTGCCGGACGCAGGCTCCGCGGCAGACACGCTGCTCGCGCTGCTCGCCTCGCCGAACATCGCCTCTAAGCGCTTCGCCTACGAGCAGTACGACTCGATCGTGGGCTCGCGCACCGTGCGCAGGCCCGGGACGGCCGATGCCGCCGTGCTCATGCTCGCGGGCGACGGAGGCTCGGGGGCGCTCGCTATCGCGATCGACGGCAACGGGCGGCGAGTGGCGTGCGATCCGTACACGGGAGCGATCGAGGCCGTGCTCGAGTGCGCGCGCAACCTCGCCTGCGTGGGCGCGGAGCCGCTCGGGCTCACCAACTGCCTCAACTTCGGCAACCCCGAGAAGCCGCACGTCGCCTGGCAGCTCGAGCGCGCGGTCGACGGTCTCGCCGCGGCCTGCCGCGCGCTGATGGTGCCGGTCGTGGGGGGAAATGTCTCGCTCTACAACGAGAGCGACGAGGGCCCGATCTACCCGACCCCGGTCGTCGGGATGGTTGGTCGCCTGGCCGACCCGGCGCTCGCGCCCGGCATCGGGCTGCGCGAGCCCGGGCACGCGATCGCGCTCGTGGGCCCGTTCGCGCCCGCGCTCGCGGGCTCTGAGCTCGAGCGCCTGCGCGGGAGGATGGCCGACGGGCTCGCCGAGGTCGACCTCGAGGCACAGGCGCGTGCGATCGTCGCGCTGCGCGAGGCGGTCGCTACCGGTGGGATCGCATCGGCGCACGACATCTCCGACGGCGGCCTCGCCTGCGCCCTCGCCGAGTGCGTGCTCGATGGCGGGATAGGCGCGCGCGTCGAGCTCGAGGCGCTCGCGGCCACGGTTGGCGGCGAGGAGGCGACGCTGTTCGGGGAGGGCGCGGGCGGCGTGCTCGTGTCGGGGCCGATCGAGGCGCTCCAACCGCTGTCGGAGACAGGCGAGCTGCTGTGGCTGGGAGAGGCCGGCGGCGAGGCGCTCGAGCTTCGGATGGGCGCTGATAGCCTGTCTTTGTCGATGTCGCAGGTGCGCGCGGCCTACGAGCGCGGAATCCCCGACCGCTTCTCATGACTCCTCAGGAGCCCCCCGCCGATCGCGACGGGCCGCGCGACGAGTGCGGCGTGTTTGGCATATACGCGCCCGACTCGGACGTCTCCCGGCTGACCTACTTCGCGCTCTACGCGCTGCAGCACCGGGGCCAGGAGTCGGCCGGGATCGCCACCGCCGAGGACGGCCACATCGTCGCGCTGCGCGACCTCGGCCTGGTCTCGCAGGTCTTCGACGAGCCCAAGCTGCGCGCGCTGACAGGAACGATGGCGCTCGGCCACGTGCGCTACTCGACCACCGGCTCGTCGCTGTGGGAGAACGCCCAGCCGATCTACCGCTCCGACCGCCACGAGGTCGCGCTCGGCCACAACGGCAACCTCGTCAACGCGGTCGAGCTGCACGCGGAGCTGCGCGCCCAGGGCGTCGAGTTCTCGTCGACCTCGGACTCCGAGATCATCGCGGCGGTGCTCTCTACGCACGAGGCCGAGACGATCGAGGACGCGCTCGAGGACGTGATGCCGAGGCTCGAGGGGGCCTTCTCGACGGTCGTCATGAGCCCGCGCTCGATCGTCGCCTTCCGCGATCCCGCGGGCCTGCGCCCGCTCGCGCTGGGGCGGATCGGCGAGCGCTACTGCGTCGCCTCCGAGAGCTGTGCCTTCGACATCATCGGCGCTGAGTTCCTGCGCGAGGTCGAGCCAGGCGAGATGGTCTCGATCGACGAGCGCGGGATCGAGTCGCGCCAGATCGTCGTGGGCGAGCGGCGCGCCTTCTGCGTCTTCGAGCACATCTACTTCGCCCGCCCCGACTCGAAGCTCGAGGGGCGCCTGGCGCAGGTCTCGCGCGGGCGCATGGGCGAGATCCTCTGGCGCGAGGCCCCGGTCGAGGCGGACCTCGTGATCGCCGTGCCCGACTCCGGCAACCCCGCCGCCAACGGCTACGCGCTCGCCTCGGGGATCCCCAAGGACGACGGCCTGATCAAGAACCGCTACGTCGCGCGCACCTTCATCCAGCCGGGCCAGGAGCTGCGCAAGCACGGCCTGCGGATGAAGTTCAACCCGCTGCCGGAGATCGTCGGCGGCAAACGGGTCGTGGTCGTGGACGACTCGATCGTGCGCGGCAACACCACGCGCCAGATCGTGCGCATGCTGCGCGGCGCGGGCGCCGCCGAGGTGCACCTGCGCATCTCCGCGCCGCCGATCCGCTACCCCTGCCACTACGGGATCGACATGTCGACGCCCGAGGAGATGATCGCCCACGAGCGCACGGTCGACGAGGTGGCCGCCGAGCTCGAGGCCGACTCGCTCGCCTATCTCTCGCTCGAGGGCCTCTACGAGGCGATCCGCGCCGGCCGCGAAACCCACTGCGACGCCTGCTTCTCGGGCGAGTACCCGCT
>JACCXP010000158.1 GCA_013696905.1 Thermoleophilaceae bacterium | reverse complement strand
CTCTCGGGCGGCGAGCGCCAGCGCGTGGCCCTCGCGCGCGCGCTGGCGCCCGCGCCGGCCGTGGTGCTGCTCGACGAGCCGTTCTCGAGCCTCGACGCGTCGCTGCGCGGGGCGCTCAGGCGCGAGGTCGAGCTGATCCTCCGCGACGCCGGCGCGACCGCGCTGCTCGTCACGCACGATCAGGAGGAGGCGCTCTCGCTGGTGGACCGCCTCGCCGTGATGCGCGAGGGCCGGATCGTCCAGATCGGCGCGCCCGAGCACGTCTACGCGCAGCCCGCCGACCGCTTCACGGCGTCGTTCCTCGGCGAGGTCAACGTGCTCTCAGGCGTCGGCCGCGATGGCGGCGTCGAGACGGAGCTCGGGACCTTCGACGTCCGCGGCGCGCCGCGCGGGCTCGTGCACCTGGCCGTGCGACCCGAGCAGCTCGAGCTGCGCACCGACCGTGACGCGAACTCCGAGGTCGTCGAGCGCGAGTTCCGCGGCCACGACGTGCTCTACCGGCTCCGGCACGAGGGCGGGCGCACGGTGCTCGTGCAGCTCTCGTCGCTCGAGCTCTACGAGGTTGGCCAGCGCGTCTACGTGCGGCCGGCCCGGACGGCGGTGGGCGCGCTCGTCGACTGAGGCCCATTACGGTTCGCGGAACGTCGTTGACAGCGGCGCCGCGTGGGCGGGAGAGTGGAGGCGTGGCGGCTGAGGGCGAGCTCCTGCTGGGAATCGACATCGGCACGTCGAGCTCCAAGGGCTGCCTCGTGCGCCCCGACGGGGAGCTGGTCGCCACCGCCCAGCGCCCGCACGAGGTCTCGCGCCCGCATCCCGGGTGGGTCGAGCAGGACGCGGACGTGGTCTGGTGGGGGGACGTCAAGGCGCTCTGCCGGGAGCTCCTGCCCCATGCCGAGGGCGCGCCGCTGCACGGCGTCTGCGTGAGCGGCCTCGGACCGTGCGTCGTGGCCGCCGACCGAAGCGGCGATCCGCTGCGCCCGGCGATCCTCTACGGCGTCGATTCGCGCGCGACGGACGAGATCGCCGAGCTCACCGAGCGCTTCGGCGCGGATGAGATCCTGCGCCGCTGCGGCTCGCCGCTCTCGACCCAGGCGGTCGGGCCGAAGCTGCTCTGGCTACGCCACCGCGAGCCCGAGGTGTGGGAGCGCACCGAGCGCTTCTTCACCGCCTCGTCGTTTCTCGTCGACCGCCTCACCGGCGAGTACGTGCTCGACCACCATTCGGCGAGCCAGTCGGACCCGCTCTACGAGCTCGACTCGAACGCCTGGATCCCAGAGTGGGCCGAGGAGATAGCCCCGGGACTCGAGCTGCCGCGGCTGCTGTGGCCCTGGGAGCTCGCCGGCGAGGTCACGGGCGCCGCTGCCGAGGCGACCGGCATCCCCGCGGGCACTCCCGTCGCCGCGGGCACGATCGACACCTGGGCCGAGGCCGCGAGCGTGGGGGCCCGCAACGCCGGCGACATGATGGTCATGTACGGCACGACGATGTTTCTCGTGCAGGTGCTGACCGAGGCGTCGCCGCATCCTCGCCTGTGGTCCACGGCATCGCTCGAGCCGGGTGCTCACAACGTCGCCGGCGGCATGGCCACCTCCGGGGCGCTCGCCGCGTGGGTGAGCGAGCTTACGGGCTCCCTCTCGCACGAGCAGCTGGGCGAGGAGGCGGGCGCGGTGGCGCCCGGCGCCGACGGGCTGGTCGTGCTCCCCTACTTCGCGGGCGAGCGCAGCCCGCTCTTCGACCCGCGCGCGCGCGGCATGATCTTCGGCCTGACGCTCGCCCACGGCCGGGCGCACCTCTACCGCGCGATGCTCGAGGGGAGCGCCTACGGCGCGCGCCACATCCTCGAGGAGATGGCCGCGGCGGGCGGCCACGTGCGTCGCGGAGTGGCGATCGGCGGCGGCACGCGCGGCGGCCTCTGGACGCAGATCGTCTCCGACGTGACGGGCATCCCGAGGCAGGACGTCCCCCACGTCACGATCGGGGCAAGCTACGGCGACGCCCTCTTCGCCGCGCGCGCGACGGGCCTCGTCGAGGCCGACACGACCTGGAACCGCGCCGATGACGCGATCGAGCCGGACCCCACTCACCGCGAGGTCTACGACGACCTCTACGCGACCTACC
This sequence comes from Thermoleophilaceae bacterium, assembly GCA_013696905.1. Taxonomy (GTDB): domain Bacteria; phylum Actinomycetota; class Thermoleophilia; order Solirubrobacterales; family Thermoleophilaceae; genus JACCXP01. Next base: position 4,370 of record JACCXP010000158.1, on the reverse strand, counting down.
GCGAGCTCTATCCGGCGACCAAGGAGCAGATGCACCGCGTCGCCGACCTTCAATTAAGGGAGCCTTCATTGACCACCACGCGCAAAGCGGGGTAGAAGGGACACATGACGACGACCACCGCCGCACCCGCCGACGTCGCCCGCCGCTCGATCGACGCCATTCGCACGCTCTCGATGGACTCCGTGCAAAAGGCCAGCTCGGGCCATCCTGGCACCGCGATGGCGCTCGCGCCGCTCGCCTACACGCTGTTCAAGAAGTTCCTGCGCGCGAACCCCGGCTCGCCCGAGTGGCCCGACCGCGACCGCTTCGTCCTGTCCGCGGGGCACGCCTGCATCCTCCAGTACTCCGTGCTCCACCTGACGGGCTACGCGCTCTCGATCGAGGACCTGAAGGCATTTCGCCAGTGGGGCTCGATCACGCCCGGCCACCCCGAGTATCGGCATACTCAAGGGGTCGAGGCGACCAGCGGGCCACTCGGCCAGGGCGTCGCGAACGCCGCCGGCATGGTGATGGCGGAGCGCTTCCTCGCCGAGCGTTTCAACCGTCCTGGCCACCGCGTGATGGACCATCACGTCTACGTGATCGCCTCCGACGGCGACCTGATGGAGGGCGTCTCCGCCGAGGCCGCCTCGATCGCCGGCAACCTCGGCCTCGGCAAGCTGATCGTCTGCTTCGACGACAATCACATCACTATCGACGGCTCGACATCGATCGCCTTCGAGGCCGAGGACCAGGAGAAGCGCTTCGAGGCATACGGCTGGCATGTGCAGCGGGTGCCGGACGTGAACGACCTGGACGCGCTCGAGACAGCGCTCAGCGCCGCCCGTGACGAGGACGAGCGCCCGTCCTTCATATCGATCCGCTCGCACATCGCCTACCCGGCGCCGAACGCCCAGGACACGGCGAAGTCGCATGGCGCGGCGCTCGGCGAGGACGAGGTGCGCGCCACCAAGGAGGCGCTCGGCCTGGATCCCGACAGCCAGTTCTCGGTGCCCGACGAGGTCTACGAGCACATGGACCTGCGCGCCAGTGGCGCCGAGCTCGAACGCGACTGGCAGCAGCGCTTCGACGCCTGGTCCGGTGAGCTCCCGGAGCTGCGCAAGGAGTGGGACCGGGCCTGGAGCGGCAAGCCCGGGCCGGGCTTCCTCGACGCGCTGCCCGAGTTCTCCCCGGACGAGCAGCTTGCCACGCGTGCGGCCGGCAAGGCCGTCATGCAGGCCTTCGCGGCCCACGTGCCGACGATGATCGGCGGCGCCGCGGACCTCGTCGAGTCGACGCGGACGGAGTTCGAGGGCGGCGGCACGTTCTCGCGCGTGCACGCGGGGCGCAACGTGCCCTTCGGCGTGCGCGAGCACGGGATGGGCGGGATCGTCAACGGGCTCTCGCTGCACGGTGGCATCGTCAAGCCCTACGGCTCGACGTTCCTGATCTTCTCCGACTACATGCGCCCGAGCGTGCGCCTGTCGGCGCTGATGGGGCTCAACGTGGTGTGGGTGTGGACGCACGACTCGGTCGGGCTCGGCGAGGACGGCCCGACGCACCAGCCGATCGAGCACTACCTGGCGCTGCGGGCGATCCCGGGCCTGTGGGTGGTCCGCCCGGCGGACGCGAACGAGACGACGCAGGCGTGGAAGGTCGCGCTCGAGCGTGAGGACGGCCCGGTGGCGCTGCTGCTCTCGCGCCAGAACCTGCCGGTCTTCGACCGCTCCGAGTACGCCTCGGCCGCCGGCCTCGAGCGCGGCGGCTACGTGCTGTGGGAGTCGGGCCCAGACCCCGACATCGTGCTGATCTCGACCGGCGCCGAGGTCTGGCCGACGACCGCGGCCGCGCACCGCCTGCACGACGAGCGCGGCGTGGCCGTGCGCGTGGTCTCGATGCCGTGCGTGGAGCTGTTCGAGGCGCAGGCACCGGAGTACCGCGAGCAGGTGCTGCCGAGCGCTGTGCGCGCGCGCCTCGCGGTCGAGCCCGGCAGCCCGCTGTCGTGGTGGAAGTGGGTCGGCATCGACGGCGACGTGCACGGCCTCGACCGCTTCGGGGCCTCGGCCCCCGGCACGACGGTGCTCGAGAAGCTCGGCTTCGAGCCGGGGGGCATCTTCGATCGCGCCGTCGCGCTGCTCGACCGAGCCGGGCAGGCGTAGGCTGATGTACGAGAGCAGTCATTCGACCAAGGAGAGCGCCGTGTCTTCCTCCCCCCTGCACCACGTGTCCGAGCTCGGCCAGAGCGTCTGGATCGACTTCCTGTCGCGGGAGTTCGTGGACTCGGGCGAGCTCGACCGGATGATCGACGAGGACGCGCTCGTCGGCCTGACGTCCAACCCGTCGATCTTCCAGAAGGCGATCGCCTCGGGCGACGCCTACGACGACCAGTTCCGTGAGCTGCTCGAGACGACAGACGACATCAAGGAGATCTTCGTGCAGCTGGCGGCGCGCGACGTGAGCGCGGCCTGCGCCGTGCTGCGACGGGTGTGGGACGAGGGCTCCGGGCGCGACGGCTACGTCTCGCTCGAGGTCGACCCCCGCCTCGCCTACGACGCGGAGGCCACCTTCCGCGAGGCCATGCGCCTGCATGACCTCGTCGACGAGCCCAACCTGCTGGTGAAGATCCCCGGCACGAAGCCGGGCCTCGCCGCGATCGAGGACGTGATCTTCAAGGGCCGCTCGATCAACGTGACGCTGATCTTCTCGCTCGGGCGCTATGCCGAGGTGGCCGAGTCATATGTGCGCGGCCTCGAGCGCCTCATCGCCGCCGGCGGCGACCCCTCGAAGGTGGCGTCGGTCGCCTCCTTCTTCGTGTCGCGCGTGGACACGGAGGTCGATCGCCTCCTCGACGAGATCGGCGGGCATGACCAACTGAAGGGCGGGCTCGCGATAGCCAACGCGAAGCTCGCATACGAGCACTACCAGCAGGTCTTCTCGGGCGAGCGCTGGGAGTTCCTCGCGTCCAAGGGCGCGACCCCGCAGCGCTGCCTGTGGGCCTCGACCTCGGTCAAGAGCCCCGATTACCGCGACACCATGTACGTCGAGGAGCTGATCGGCCCCGAGACCGTCAACACGATGCCGAGCGAGACGATCGAGGCCTTCCAGGACCACGGACGGGTCGATGCGACGCTCGAGCGCGACGTCGAGGGGGCGCGGCGGCTGTTCGACCAGCTCGCCGCGGCGGGGATCGACTACGACGACGTCACCGAGGTGCTGGAGCGCGAAGGCGTGCAGAAGTTCGCCGAGTCCTTCGACGAGCTGATCGGGGGCCTCGAGGCAAAGCGCGGCGCCCTGGTCGCCGCGTAGGGGCACGAATGCAGATCGGCTTCGTCGGGCTCGGCCGCATGGGCGGGAACATGGTGCACCGGATCCTGCGCGACTCCGAGCACGAGGTGGTGGTCTCGGACCTGTCGAGCGAGGCCGTCGATCGCTCGACTGCCAACGGGGCGAGCGCCTCGTCCTCGCTCGAGGATCTCGTCTCGAAGCTCGAGGCTCCGCGGACCGTCTGGGTGATGGTGCCCGCCGGCGACCCGACACGCGAGACGCTCGAGAAGCTGATCGACCTGCTCGAGCCGGGCGACGTGCTCGTCGACGGCGGCAACTCGCGCTGGCTCGACTCGCGCGCGAGCGCAGAGCTCGCGCACGAGCGCGAGCTCGAGTTCGTCGACGTCGGCACTAGCGGCGGCGTCTGGGGGCTCGAGGCCGGCTACTGCATGATGGTCGGCGGCACCGAGCAGGGAGTGGAGCGCCTCGCTCCGATCCTCGACGTGCTCGCGCCCTCCGATGGCTGGGCCAGGATGGGGCCGGCCGGGTCGGGCCACTACGTGAAGATGGTGCACAACGGGATCGAGTACGGGCTGCTGCAGGCCTACGCCGAGGGGTTCGAGCTGCTGCACGCCTCCGACTACTCACTCGACCTCGGCTCGATCGCACACCTGTGGAACCAGGGATCGGTCGTGCGCTCGTGGCTGTGTGAGCTGGCCGAGCTCGCATTTGCCGCCGAGGGCGATGATCTCGAGCGCATCCGCGGCTACGTCGAGGACTCCGGCGAAGGACGCTGGACGGTGCTCGACTCGATCGACAAGAACGTGCCGACGCCGGTCATCACCCTCTCGCTGATGCAGCGCTTCGGCTCGCGCCAGCCCGAGTCCTACGCCGCGCAGGTGATCGCGGCGCTACGCAACCAGTTTGGCGGGCACGCGATCCAGGGCGACGAGACGAAGCCGCACGAGCCGGTCGCCAAGAGCTGAGGGGCCCTGAGCGTGCGCATCGGAATCATCGGGTCGGGTCGGATCGGGGCCACGGTCGGCAGGCTGTGGGCCGGTGCGGGCCACGAGCCGATGTTCTCCTTCTCGCGCGATCCCGCTCGGCTCGAGGCCGCCGCTCGCTCG
>JACCXP010000147.1 GCA_013696905.1 Thermoleophilaceae bacterium | reverse complement strand
GGCCCCGGCGTGCCCATGCGCTCGACGGCGAGCGCTGTCGCCGGGGCGACGGCGAGCGCCAGGGCCGCGAGCAGGATGGCCACCGGACGCGTCATGTCAAGAGGCGAACCCCGGGTCTCGGCGGGGGTTGCGGCCGCTTGCGAGGGACGTCGCGGTTGCTAGCCTGCGCCTCTTGAGCGTCGAGACCGAACAGCAGTGGATCTGTGAGTCGTGCGGCTGGATCTACGACCCGGACGAGGGCGATCCCGACGGCGGGATCGAGCCCGGCACGCGCTTCGATGACATCCCCGACGACTGGTTCTGTCCCGTCTGCGGGGCGCGCAAGAAGGACTTCGTCCCGCTCGAGGACTAGTTCCTTGAACGGGGCGGCCGGATGCGCCCCCTGATTATGGTGAGAGCCGGGATGCCGCCGCTGTCGCTGCTCGTATTCGTCGTCGGCACCGGCTCGCTCGGCGCGGAGATCGCCGCCGTGCGGCTGCTGTCGCCTTACTTCGGGGCTTCGACCGTCGTATGGGCGAACACGATCGGCATCGTGCTCGTCGCGCTCTCCATCGGCTACTGGGTCGGTGGGCGCCTGGGCGACCGCCACCCGCACATGCGCGGGCTGTGTCTGCTGTCGCTGATCGCGGCGTCCCTGCTAGCGCTGGTGCCGTTCGTCGCCGACCCATTGCTCGACGTCGGCGTGCGAGCGCTCGACCGGATCTCGGCCGGCGCCTTTCTGGGCTCGCTGCTGGCCGTGCTCGTGTTGGTGGCGATCCCCGTGCTGTTGCTCGGGGCCGTCACGCCCTGGGCGCTGCGCCTGGCCGTGCGCGACTTGGGCGAGGCGGGCAGGGTGGCCGGACGCCTGTACGCGCTGTCGACGGCGGGCTCGCTCGCGGGCACGCTGATTGCCGCCCTCGTTCTGATCCCGCTGGTCGGCACGCGCAGGACGTTCCTCGTGTTCGCGTTCGCGATCGCGCTCGTGGCCGTGCTCGGGTTGCGCCCGCTACGGCGCTACGCCGTGGCGCCGGCGGCCATCCTCGTGCTGATGGCGCTGCCGGTGGGAACGCTCAAAGCCGAGGGCAACGGGCGGCTGATCTTCGAGACGGAGACCGAGTACCAGTACGCGCGCGTGCTCGAGCGCGCCGACGGATCGCGGGCGCTCGAGCTCAACGAGGGCCAGGCTCAGCACTCGATCTACCGCCCGGAGACGGTGCTTACCAACGACGTCTGGGATGGACATCTCGTGCTGCCGTTCGCCGCCCGCGACCGCACCCCCGCGCGGGTCGCGATCCTCGGCAACGCCGCCGGCACGACCGCCCGCGCGTATGAGGAGTTCTTCCCCGCGACGCGCGTCGACGGGGTCGAGATCGACGCCGAGCTGTCTGAGATCGGGCGGCGCCTCTTCGACATGAACAACCCCAACCTGCGCCTGCACCACGAGGACGCGCGGCCCTACCTGCGCCGCACGCGAACGCGCTACGACGTGATCTCGGTCGACGCCTACCGCCAGCCCTACATCCCCTTCTACCTCACTACGGCTGAGTTCTTCCGGCTCGTGCGCGAACGTCTCACGCCGGGCGGCGTGCTGGTCGTGAACGCCGGTCACCCGGTCGGACAGACCGAGCTCGAGCGCACGCTGACCGCCTCGATCGCGACCGCCTTTGCGAACGTGCGCCGCGATCCCACCGAGCCCACCAACACCTTGCTGGTGGCGAGCGCCGCGCCGGTGACGCGCGAGCGGCTCGCGCGCAACGTGCCCGCGCTTCCGCGGGGACTGCGCCCGCTCGCGGGCGAGACCGCCGCCAGGCTCGCGCCATCGCTCGGCGGCGGCACGGCGTACACGGACGACAGGGCGCCGGTCGAGTGGCTGATCGACCGCTCGATCGTCGCCTACGCGTCCCAGGACTAGGAGAGCGACGTGCTTCAGCCCCGCTTGTGATACATAGCACGCTGTCTGTTGGCCGGTATCGCAAGGGGGGCGTGAATGGCTTCATCGGCCGCAGGACACGAGGAGCCCGGCGAGCCCGACCGCTCGTCGCTGAAGAAGGTCGCCGCTGCGAGCTTCATCGGCACGGCGCTCGAGTGGTACGACTTCTTCCTCTACGGCGCGGCCGCGGCGCTCGTCTTCGACAAGATCTTCTTCTCGCCCAACCTCGGGGAGACCGCCGCGACGCTTGCGGCCTTCGGCACCTTCGGCGCGGGCTTCGTGGCACGGCCGATCGGCGGCGTCGTCTTCGGCCACTTCGGCGACCGCCTCGGGCGCAAGAACATGCTGATCATCTCGCTGGTGATGATGGGCGTCGCCACGACGCTGATCGGACTGCTGCCCACGTACGCATCGATCGGATTCCTGGCGCCCGTGCTGCTCGTCGTGCTGCGCCTCGTCCAGGGGCTCGGCGTCGGCGGCGAGTGGGGCGGCGCGGTGCTGATGTCGACCGAGTATGCGCCGAAGGGCCGGCGCGGCCTGTTCGGCGCCTTCGTCCAGATGGGCGTGCCGGCGGGGCTGCTCACCTCGACGCTCGTGCTGCTCGCTGTCTCGAGCTCCATGTCCGACGAGGCCTTCCTCTCCTATGGCTGGCGGATCCCGTTCCTGCTTTCGATCGTGCTGGTCGCCGTGGGCCTCTACATCCGCCTGCGGATCCTCGAGTCGCCCGCCTTCGAGCACGTCAAGGAGGAGGGTGGCGAGGCGAAGATCCCGCTCGTCGAGACGTTTCGCAACCATCCCAAGGCGATCCTCACGGCGCTCGGCGCGCGCGTCGGCGAGAACGGCCTCTTCTATCTGTTCACGGTGTTCATCCTCGAATACGGCGAGTCGGAGCTCGGCTTCGAGCGCACGGAGCTTCTGGTGGCCGTGATCATCGCCGCCTCGATCGGGCTGCTCACGACACCCTTCTTCGGCGCGCTGTCGGACCGCCTCGGGCGCCGGCCGGTCTACCTGTTCGGCGCAGTCGTGTCGCTGCTGTTCTCGTTCGCCTACATCCCGATGCTCGACACCAAGTCGATTCCGATCATCATCCTCGCGACGATCATCGGGCTCAACCTCGGCCACGACGCGATGTACGGGCCGCAGGCGGCGTTCTTCGCCGAGTCCTTCGGCGTGCGCTCGCGCTACACGGGCGCCTCGATCGGCTACCAGCTCGCGGGCGTGTTCGGCGGCGGCATCGCGCCGCTCGTGGCGACGGCGCTGCTCGCGACAGGCGACATGGGCACGACCTACATCGCCTTCTACATGGCCTTCTTGTGTGCGATCACCGTGGTCTCGGTGCTGGTCGCGACCGAGACCTACCAGACCGACATCGATCAGGACGTCGGCCAGGACCAGATCGCGCGGCGCGGCGAGCCGGGGACGGCGACCGGCTAGCACGCGGCGGACAGCCGCGCGCCGGTTCCCCGGGCCGCGGATGCGGCGCCGTTACTCGAGCACGACGAGCGTGTCGCCCTCGCCGACCGACTGCCCCTCACGGCAGCGGATCTCGCGCACGACGCCGGGGCTCTCGGCCTCGACCGGCAGCTCCATCTTCATGGACTCGATGATGACCAGCGCGTCGCCCTCGTCGACCTCCTGGCCGACCTCGCACTCGATCCGCCAGATCGTGCCGGTGATCTGGGCGACGACCTCCGCCAAGCCAATCTCCCCTGTTGATGATGACGCCACCGCGCGGGTCACAGCCCGGCCTGGGGAGCCACGATAGCCGCCGTCGTGGGAGCCGGGATAGCCGTGGTCGTGAGCGCCCGCGACGAGCAGGAGCGACTGGCGGACACGCTGGCGGCGCTGCGGGTCGCCTTCCCCAAGGCCAGCCTGACCGTCGCCGACGACGCCTCCACCGACTCGACGCCGGCGATCGCGCGCGCGGCGGGCGCTGGATTGGTGAGCGCGCCCCGCCGTGTGGGCAAAGGCGGGGCGACGACGCTCGCCGTGCGCGAGGTGCTCGCACAGATGTCACCCGCGACGGTCGTGCTGTGCGACGGCGACCTCGGAGGCTCCGCGAACACGCTCCCGGCGCTCGTCGGCGCGCTCGAGCGAGGCGAGGGCGATCTGGCCGTGGCCGTGTTCTCGCGCCGGGTGGGAGGAGGGCTCGGGATCGTCGTGCGCTTTGCGCGGGCGGCGATCGAGCGCCTGACCGGCCTCGTGCCGCGCGCGCCGATCTCCGGCCAGCGAGCGATGTCGAGTGAGGTCGCGCGGGCGCTGCTGCCGTTCGCGGCGGGATTCGGCATGGAGACGGCGATGACGATCGACGCCCACCACGCCGGCTTTCGACTCGTGGAGGTCGAGCTCGCGCTCGAGCACCGCGCCACCGGGCGAAGCGTGGGGGGCTTCCTGCACAGGGGCCGCCAGCTCGCCCACATCGCCCGCGCGGTGCGCGCCCGGCGGCCGGCCAGATGAGCGAGGGCGAGGGGCGCCGCTGTGC
>JACCXP010000142.1 GCA_013696905.1 Thermoleophilaceae bacterium | reverse complement strand
CCGCCAGGCGCCGCGCCTGCGCCGGCCCCTCGCCCGCACGCGCCTCGAGCGGGCGACCCTGCATCCCAGGATCGACGCCGACGCCGAGGCGCCCGAGCACGCTCGGAGCGACGTCGGTCGCCGCCACGAGCCCGGGCCGTCGCGTCGTCGCGGAGGTGATCAGGCCGCCTGGCGAGCCGAGTCCGGCGACGCCGGTCTCGAGCAGGCGCAGGCGCCCCTGCGGCGGCGAGCGGACTACGTAGACGAGGTCCTCGGGGCGACGGGCGGCGAGCAGGCGATCGAGTGCGCGCAGGCCGGCCTCGTCGCGCGGAAGTCGCGTGACCAACAGGTCGACCTTCGGCCAGAGCCCGAGCGCCCGCTCGGGGAAGGTCGCTTCGTCGAATAGCCCGGCCGGAAGCAGCCTGCCACGCCGATCGGCCGCGACCACCGCCTGGTAGTGCGGCTCGCCGATCACGCCGGCGTAGCCGACGCGACGACGCGCGCGCAGCAAGGCGTCGCCCATGAGGCCCGGGACGACGTTTCCCGGGGCGCGCTCCGCGCGCTCGGCCACGCTCTCGAAGCGGCTGATGCGCCCGCGTCCGTCGCCCGAGACGACGAGGTCGAACAGCTCGAGCGGGCGGTCGTAGGCCTGGGCCGCGACGCGCGCGCCCTGGCTCGTGTCGAGCGCCATCTGGCGGTCCGAGTAGCCGCCGAGGGTCGGGCTCGTGAGGCCGACGGCGAGCTCGCGGCGAGCGAGCTCGTCGAGCAGCGGCAGCCCGGGACGGTCGACGCGATCCTCCTCGTAGGGAAGGAAGGCCACGAGCGCACGTGGGGCGCCCTGCGCGGGAGCCGGCGCCCACAGCGCGAGCGACCAGACCAGAGCCGCGGCGAGGGCCAGGCCACGCATCGTGCCTACTCTATGAGTCATGCCGAAGCGGTCGTTCGTCAAGTTCACGTTCCTCAAGGTCGACTCCGCCTGGCGACGCCTGACGGCAGACGAGCGGGCCGAGCACAAGCGCGAGCTGGCGGCGGCGCTGCACGCCTTCGGCGACGAGCACTTCCTGCGCACCTACTCGCTGGTCGGCACGCGCGGGGACACCGACATGCTCGTGCGCACGTCGTCGCGCTCGCTCGACGCGATCCACGAGCTGCACGTGCTGCTCAACCAGAGCGGCCTGATGCGCTTCGCCGACATCTCGCACTCCTACCTCGCGATGACCAAGCCCTCGGTCTACTCCGACGAGCCGACGCCGCTCGAGCCGCGGCCGGGTGGCGAGCGCCGCTACCTGATCGTCTACCCGATGTGGAAGAAGCGCGAGTGGTACGCACTCCCGCCCGAGGAGCGGATGCGGATCATGCGCTCGCACATCGAGGTCGGGCGCCGCTACGGCTCGATCGACATCAACACCGCCTACTCCTTCGGCCTCGACGACCAGGAGTTCGTCGTCTCCTTCGACGCCGACGAGCCCGGGGAGTTCCTAGACTTGGTGCAGGAGCTTCGGGGCACGGAGTCGAGCGCCTACACCCTCTCGGAGACTCCCATCTTCACCTGCATATCGGCCTCTCCGGAGCGCGCCCTGAACGCGCTCGACGGCGAGGCACTGGCGCTCGCCACCACGACCCCCTGGGAGACATGAGCGAGAACGGAGACCACTCGGGCGCCGCCACGGCAAGCCCCGAGATCAGGGACATCACGGTGATCGGCGCCGGTCCCGTCGGTCTGATCACTGCCTTCTGGGCGGGGATGCGCGAGGCCTCCGCCCGCATCATCGACTCGCTGCCGGAGATCGGCGGGCAGCTGACGACGCTGTACCCCGAGAAGTGGATCTTCGACGTGCCCGGCTACCCACGCGTGCTCGCCAAGGACCTGGTCGAGCAGCTCAGGCGCCAGTCACTCGAGCAGTTCGACGTGCCGGTGCTGCTCGAGACGACCGCGCACAAGGTCACCTACGAGCCCGACCCGACCGACCCCGAGCGCGAGGTCATCCGCCTCGAGACCGACGCCGGCGACCTGCTTACGCGCACGGTCGTGATCGCCGGCGGCCACGGCGCATTCGAGCCAAAGCGGCTGCCGGGCTTCGACATGACGCCCTGGGAGGGGCGCGGCGCGCACTACCTGGTCGGCGAGAAGGCGGCGTTCGCGGGCAAGAAGGTCGTGATCGTGGGCGGCGGCGACTCGGCCTGCGACTGGGTCGTCAACCTGCTCGACACCGCCGACACGATCACGCTCGTGCACCGCCGCGAGGAGTTCCGCGCCCACGAGGCGACCGTCGCCGAGGTGCGCGCCGCGGCCGCGGCGGGTCAGGTGGACCTGCGCACTCCATACGAGATCAAGCGCATCGAGGGCAACGGGCAGATCGAGCGGATCACGCTCTCGCGTGCAGACGACGAGGGAGACGAGGTCGAGCTCTCGTGCGACGTAGTGCTGCTTCAGCTCGGCTTCAAGACCGCGCTTGGGCCGCTCAAGGAGTGGCCGCTCGAGATCCAGAAGGGCGCGATCGTCGTCGACGCGCTGATGAAGACCTCGATGGAGGGAGTCTGGGCCGCCGGCGACATCACGACCTTCGACGGCAAGCTCAAGCTGATCGCCACCGGGTTCGCGGAGTCGGCCATCGCCGTCGCGCAGGCCGTGCACCACATCCGGCCGGACATGCGCCTGCAGCCGAAGTACTCGACCAACACCGGCGTGCCCGGCTCGGTCGAGGGCGAGGCCTGAGCGACCCCGGGGATTAGGTCAGGCGAGTCTCGAGCCGCCCCAGCTGCGGCGAGGAGACCACCGCGACGTCGCCGGGCTTGAGCCACACCTGAGGGTCGCGCGACATGCCGACGCCGGCCGGCGTGCCGGTGCTCACGACGTCGCCGGGCTCGAGCGTCATCAACTTGGTCAGGTAGGCGACAAGCGCCGCGACCGAGTGCACGAGGTTGGCGGTGGTGCTCGACTGCATCGTCTCGCCGTTCAGCTCGAGCGCGATGCCGAACGCCGCTGGGTCGCCCGCCTCGTCGGCTGTCACGAGCGCGGGACCGCAGGGCGCCGAGCCGTCGAAGACCTTGCCGGGCGCCCACTGCGGCGTCATGAACTGGTAGTCGCGCGCCGAGAGGTCGTTCAGCAGCATGTAGCCCGCGACCTTCGACAGGGCGTCTGACTCCGGCACGTCCTTGCAACGCTCGCCGACCACGAAGGCCACCTCCGCCTCGTAGTCCACCTGCTGGGTCCACGGCGGCAGCGCCAACTCGGCCTGCGGCGGGGCCAAGGCGTTTCGGTACTTGGGGAAGAAGGTGGGAGTCTCGGGCAGGTCGATGCCCGACTCCTCGGCGTGATCGACGTAGTTGAGCCCGATGCAGACGATCTTGTCGGGATCTGTGACCGGCGCCAGCAGGCGGGCGTCGGCGGCGGCGACGCCCGGCCCCTCCTCGACCCCCTCGAGCTCGCCCAGACGCCCTGAGCGCAGCAGCGCGCCAAGCGTGGGCGCGCGACCGTCCGGCCCGCCGAGCAGCGCCCACGCGTCCACGATCCGCTCGCCGGTGAGCACGCCGGCGCGAGGTCCGTGCCCGACGTCGTAGGTCACGAGGCGCATCAGCGGGCAAGCATAAGCGCCCGCGGGTCGGCGTACGTAGAGTCGAGGTCATGGCTGAGCGCGATTCCTCGATCCCGACCGGGCGCATCCGGCGCACGGTGAAGATGGGCGGGCTGGTGGGCACGCAGGCCGCCAAGGCCTACGCGACCAAGGCAGCCAACCTCGCTCGCACGGAGACGGGCGCCAAGGACGCCGCCGAGCGCCGCCAGATCGAGGCGGCCGAGCAGATCGTCGAGGTGCTCGGCTCGATGAAGGGAGCGGCGATGAAGGTCGGGCAGGTGGCCTCGTTCATCGACACCGGCATCCTTCCCGGCGAGGCGCAGGCCCGCTTCCAGGAGAAGCTAGCCGAGCTGCGCGACGCGGCGCCGCGCGTCTCCTTCGCGGAGGTGCGCAAGGTGATCGAGGAAGACCTCGACGAGTCGGTCGAAGGCGCCTTCGCGGAGTTCGATCCCGAGGCGGTCGCGGCCGCCTCGATCGGGCAGGTCTATCGCGCGCGCCTGCACGACGGTCGCGCGGTGGCAGTCAAGGTGCAGTACCCGGGCGTCGCACGCGCGGTCAGGTCGGACCTCCAGAACATGGGACTGATCATGCGCGCCGCCAAGCGCATCGCACCCGGGATGGACGCCAAGGCGATGGCCACGGAGATCCGCGAGCGACTGTCGGAGGAGCTCGACTACGAGCTCGAGGCGCAGAGCCAGCGGGCATTTGCGCGTACGTGGCGCGGTCACCCCTTCATCGTCATCCCCGACGTCGTCGGCGGGCTCTCGAGCGAGCGGGTGCTCGTGACCGAGTGGGTCGAGGGCACGGGCTTCGAGCAGGTCAAGCGCCTGCCCAAGAGCGAGCGCGACCGCTTCGGCGAGATCGTCTATCGCTTCTTCATGGGCTCGCTCTACCGCACGCGCCACTTCTCCGGAGACCCGCATCCGGGCAACTTCCTGCTGCTTGAGGACGGCCGCGTCGCCTTCCTCGACTTCGGGATGACGAAGCGGGTCCCGCGCGCGCAGGTCGAGGGCGAGACCGAGGTCATCCGCCGCGGGCTGGAAGGCGACGCCGCGGGCCTCCACGCCGGACTCTCCGCGCTCGGCTTCTTCGACCGAGACGACCCTCTGCTCACGCCCGAGGGCGTGCTCGAGCAGTTCGAGTCCGTGACGGGCTGGTACCGCGAGGACCGTCAGTTCACGATCGACGCCGAGTACGTGGGTCAGGTGATGATCGACATGGGCGACCCCCGCTCGCGCTTCTGGGACCAGACCAAGCGCGAGACGCTGCCACCCGACGCGATGCTCGGGCGCCGCATGGAGGCGATGACCCTCGGGGTGCTCGGAGCGCTTGGGGCCACCGCCAACTGGCACCGGATCGGTCGCGAGTGGCTCTTCGGCGATCCGCCGGCGACGCCGCTCGGCGAGGCCGAGGCAGGCTTCTTCCGCGCGCGCTGAGGCAGTAGGTTGAGCGGCCCGATGGACGCGCTCGAGGAGCTTCGCGCCGCCGACCCCGTCCTTGCAGCGTTGATCGCGGCGCACGGACAGCTCGACGTCGAGGCGCGCCGCCGCGGGCGTCCAGCGGACGCCTACGGCGCGCTCGTGCGCTCGATCCTCGGCCAGCAGCTCTCGACCAAGGCCGCACGGGCGATCTACGAGCGCCTGACCGCGCTCTTCGGTGGGCGCACCCCGAGTCCGCAGGAGCTGCTCAGCGTCGACCCGGAGACGGTCCGCGCGGTCGGCCTCTCGCGGCCGAAGGTCGGCTACCTGCGCGATCTCGCCACGCGCGTGCTCGACGGCGAGCTCGAGCTCGACCGCCTGTCCGAGCTGTCAGACGAGGAGGTGTCTGCCCAGCTCATCGCCGTCAAGGGCCTCGGCCAGTGGACGGCCGACATGTTCCTGCTGTTTCACCTCGGCCGCCCCGACGTGCTGCCGGTCGGCGACCTCGGCGTGCGGCGCGCGGCCGAGCGCGCCTACGGCCTGCCCGGCCTGCCGAGCCCCGACGAGCTCACGGCTCTCGCCGAGCCGTGGCGACCGTACCGCTCACTTGCGTCGCTCTACCTCTGGCGCTCGCTGGACGCTGAGCCGACCTAGCTGCAGCTTGGCTCTTCGTCCGCCACGCGGAACGACGACCCGCAGCCGCAGGCGGCGACGACGTTCGGGTTCTTGACCTCGAACCCGGCTCCCATCAGGCTCTCCTGGTAGTCGACGATCGAGCCGTCGACGAGCTCCAGGCTCGCCTCGTCCACGATCACCCGCACGCCGCGATCCTCGAAGATGTGGTCGCCGGCCTTCGACTCGTCGAGCGCGAGCTGGTACTGGAAGCCCGAGCAGCCTCCGCCCTTGACGCCCACCCGCAGGCCTGCGCCATCGACTTGCTCGGAGGACAGGAACTGCGTCACCTTCTGGGCGGCTATGTCTGTGAGCTGGACCACGGAAGATGCATTGTAGCGAGCAGAGCGCCGCTATCTTTTGCTGAACCGATGCCGACCGCGACGGAGCTGAAAGATAGAATCGAGGGCGCCCTGCCGGGCGCTCGCGCCGAGATCCAGGACCTCACCGGCGGTGGCGACCACTTCCGTGCCGAGATCGTCTCGGACCGCTTCGCCGGCCTGTCACGGATCGACCAGCACAAGCTCGTCTACGACATCTTCGGCACGGAGATCGGCGGTCCGATCCACGCGCTGTCCCTGAAGACTTCCACCCCGGAGGGATGATGACCGACACCACCGAGACTCAGATCCGCGAGTTCCTCGAGAAGTCGATCGAGGAGAACGAGGTGATGCTCTTCATGAAGGGCACGCCCAACCAGCCGATGTGCGGCTTCTCAGCGCGCACGGCCGCCGCCCTCGGCGCGCTCGACGTGCGCTACGCCGCGCTCGACATTCTGCCTGACCCCCGCATCCGTCAAGAGCTCTCCGAGCTCTCGGGCTGGCCGACGATCCCGCAGCTGTTCGTCAACGGCAAGCTCGTGGGCGGGGCGGACATCGTCACCGAGATGTACGAGACCGGCGAGCTCGCCGAGCTGCTCGGCACCGATCAGCCGGCTGCGGACGAGGCGCCAGAGGCGCCGGCGGCCGAGGCGCCGCAGTCAGCACCGCTCGGGCTCGAGAACCGGCTGCGCTAGGAGCGCGCCGGAGGACCCGGAGGCCCGCCGCCGCGCCTGCGGGCGCGTGCCTGGTCGACAGCGCCGCGTCCACGGTTGGCGTACTGGCGCGCCATCGCGAGGTAGCGCTCCTTCTCCGCGGGCGACAGCGTCTGCCAGCGCCGATATGCGACCACCGCGAGCGGGTACAGCCGGCGCGCCGCGCGGACCGCTCGTGCGGCGGCTAGCGGCACGCCTGCGCGCTGCTCGTGAGGTCACTCATCTGTTCGAGGTTACTTGCCCCAGGCCGGTGCCCGCGCCGCGCTCGAACGAGCGCTGACACCCCATGCACCGCGCCGCGCCGGGCATCGCCGCCAGCCGCTCCGACGCGATCTCGCTCGCGCAGTCGAGGCATCTGGCGGCGGCGGCCGCCGCCCATCTGAAGCCCATGGGACGGCGGGGGGCCGCCGGGTGCTGGCGTGGTGGCGCGAACGCGCTCGTCCGCTCGGCCGGGCCGCGGTCGGGCTGTGCCACGCTGCGCCCCCGTCCGAACGCGTGGGCTCGCTCGCGCAGGCGCGCTTCGATCAACTCGGCGTCTAGTTCCATCGCATCTTGCTCCAGGTGTTCCCGGCCCCGCCACAGACCATATCCGGTCAGACCTCCTGCCGCAGGGCGCCTCGATCAGCCCCGGTCGCCGCGCAGGAGATCGCGCACCGCGGCGGCCGAGTCGAGGCCGAGGACAGACGTGGCGAGCGCCCTGGCGTCCGGAAACGACAGCGATCGCACCGCCCGCTTGACGAGCGGAAGCGCCGGCGCGCTCGCGCTCAGCTCGCGCACACCGAGGCCGACGAGCACCGGCACGGCCAGCGGATCGCCCGCGAGCTCGCCGCAGACCCCAACCCAGCGGCCGCGTGCCTCGGCGGCCTCGACGACCCGCCTGATCAGGTCAAGCACCGCGGGCTGTAGTCCGTCCGGCAGGTCGGCGACACGGGGGTTCCCGCGCTCCGCGGCCATCGTGTACTGCGCCAGGTCGTTGGTCCCGAGCGAGAAGAAGTCGACCTCCGCGGCGAAGCGATCGGCGCAGAGGGCAAGCGAAGGCACCTCGACCATCACCCCCACCTCGAGCCGGTCGGGTGCCGCCACCCCTTCGCGCGCGACGACGGCGCGGGCCTCGTCGAGCAGTGCTCGCGCGCGCCGCAGCTCGCCGAGCGTCGCCACCATCGGGAACATCACCTTGAGCGGATGGTCGGCGGCCACACGCACGATCGCGCGGAGTTGAGTCGAAAAGAGCTCGGGCTCCGCGAGCGTCAGGCGAATGCCGCGCACGCCGAGAAACGGGTTGTCCTCCTCGGGTTGGGGCAGGTAGCGCAGCGGCTTGTCGGCACCCGCGTCGAGCGTGCGCACGATCAAGGTGCGCCCGGCGAGCGCCGAAGCGACGGCGCGTAGGGCGGCCTCGATCTCTTCCTCTCCCGGCGCGTCGCCTCGCTCAGTGAACAGGAACTCCGTGCGCAGCAGCCCGATTCCCTCGGCGCCGGCCGCGAGTGCGCGCGCGACGTCATCGCTCGAGCCAGCGTTGGCCACCACCTCGATCCGTCTTCCGTCGGCTGTGAGGGCGGGCTCGTGCGCGCGCTCCTGCGCGTCGCGCTCGGCCTCCCGGCGATCGCGCGTGCGACGCTCGAAGTCGGTTAGGAGCGCAGCGTCCGGATCCACGTGCACGAGCCCGGCCTCGCCGTCGACCGCGACGAGCGTGCCGTCGGCGATCGTGAGCGCGCAGGCGCCGAGCCCGACGACGGCGGGGATCCCGAACGAGCGGGCGAGGATCGCCGAGTGGGAGCTGAGGCCGCCGCCGGCGGTGACGACGGCGCGTACGAGCTCGGGGTCGAGCGACGCCGTCTCCGAGGGCACGAGGTCGGCGGCGACGAGCACGCACGGAGACTCGACGACGGGACCTACCCCCGCCGTGCCCAGCAGGTGCCCGAGCACCGTGCGCCCGACGTCCTCGACGTCGTCGGCGCGGGCCTGCACGTAGGAGTCGCCAGCCTCGCGCAGGGCTGCCGCCGCCTCGGCGACGGCGGCGCTCCAGGCCCGCGCCGCGTTGACGCCGCCCTCGACCGAGCGCCGGGCCGGCTCGAGAATGGCGCCGTCCTCAAGCATCAGCAGATGGGCGTCGAAGATGGCCGCATCGTGCTCGCCGCTGCGGCGCAGGGCGGTGCCGAGGCGCTGCTCGATATCGCTCCGCGCCCGCACGAGAGCGAGCTCGAGCGCCTGCCACTCCGCGTCGGGCTCACCGGCGGAGTCGGTCGGCGGCTCGAGCTCGGACCGGTCGTAGCGGCGGGCACGCTCGACCGCCAGGCCGGGAGAAGCGGGAAGGCCCTGCAGCGCGCTGCCCGCGGGCGGGGGGTCGCCCTCAAGCGGGCCCACCGGCAGCCCTTCGCGGGGCGGACCGGCCGGCTCAGCCGGACCATGGCGCTCGCCGAAGCCACTCGCGGCGAGTGCCTCGAGCGCGGCAAGCGCCTCGCTCGCGGCCGGTCCGGCGGCCCGCACCAGCAGGTCCTGCCCCTGCCTGACGGCGAGCGTCGCGAGGGCGTTCAGGCTGCGGGCACTCGCAGGGCCCCTGCCGGTCGCGACGTTCGTGACCTCGACCTCCGCATCGAAACCGCTCGCCGTGCGCACGAAGCGCGCCGCCGGCCGCGCGTGCAGGCCGTGCGCGCTCGTGATCGTGATCCGCGCCTCGACGACGGGCCGCTCGCCCTGCACCAGACCCGCTGCGCCCTCGACGACCTCCACCTCGACGCCCAGATGGGCGGCCTTCGCGCGCAGGCCGCCGCGCGCCTCCACGGCCACCTGATCGAGCGCCATACCGCCACGAGCCGCGACCGCAGCCGCGACTGCACCCTCGACCAGCGGGGCCTCACACAGCAGCGCGGCCGAGACCCGCCCCTCCGGCAGCAGCTCGAGGGCGGCCTCCGCGCTCATCACCGCGCTGCCGAGGTCCATCAGCACCAGCACGCCGCCACCGCTCTCGGCACGCTCGATCGCCGCCATGACGAGCACGGCATCGGTGCCGAGCGGATGCCCGGGCTCGTCCATGCCGCCCGCCGCCTCGAGCGCCACGTCGGGGCCCCCCATCTCGCGAGCGAGCTCCACCACCCCCGCGGCGATGGCCGCGCTGTGCGAGACGATCACGATGCCGACCACTCAACGCCTTCCGCGCGTCCGGGTGGCCGAGGCGACGCTCACCCTGAAGGGGGCCTCACGCCTCGGCTCCGCTCCGGGGCCGGTAGCGCTCCACGTAGGCCCGGTATGCGGCCACCTCGCGCTCCGCCCTCGCCTCGTCCCATCCGCAGTAGCGCTCGGCGAGCTCCGCGGCCGCCCGGTCGGGCCCGACGCCGGCGCTGCGGCCGAGCCCGATCATCGTGCGGCGCATCAGGACGTCGGTGAGGGTCTCGGCGCCCTCCCGGTGCAGCGCATGCACCACCTCGGCGCCGAGCGTCCCCGGTTCGCCGCCGATCGGCTCGAGCAGCGCCGCTTCGTCGCCGGCGGCCTCGAGCACCTCGGAGGCGCGCGCGCCGTAGACGCGCAGCATGCGCCGCGCGGTCGCCTCGTCGAGCCCGCTCGAGGCGCGAAAGTTCGCCGAGAAGTCGTCGAGGTCCCCGACCGGCGCGCCTGGCAGCGGCACGGCATGGGTCTGGCAGCGCGGGCTGCGCCGCCCGAGCTTCTCGAAGACCATGTCCACCGTCTGCTCGGCCAGGTTGCGGTACGTCGTGATCTTGCCGCCGACGATCGAGATCAGCTGCGCCGCCAGGTCGGGCGCGTGGTCGTGAATCACGTGGCGCCGCGTGATGCCCCCCGCGACGCCGTCGCCCACGTGCGGAAGCGGCCGCACACCGGCGTAGGAGAAGAGCACCGAGTCGCCCGTGAGCCGGGCGCCTGGGATCACGCGGTTCGTCTCTGCCACGAGGTAGTCGATCTCCTCGTCGTCGGCGACGACCCGATCGAGGTCGCCCTCGTAGCGCTCGTCGGTGGTGCCGATCAGGTAAAGGTCGTTCCACGGCACGATGAAGTACGGGCGGCCGTCGCGCGCCTCGACGTAGAGGGCCTCGGACGGCGCGCCCGGGAAGGGGTCGACCACTATGTGGCTTCCCTTGGTGCCGCCGATCATGCGCTCGGCGGAGCGGCCGGAGCCACGCAGCACGGCGTCCACCCAGGGACCGGCCACGTTGATCACGACCTCGCCGCGAGCGGTGTGCGCGCCGCCGCCGAGCAGGTCGGTGAGCTCCACGCCGCGGGCCACGTTCGACTCGACGACAAGGCGCTCGACCTTCGCGTAGGTGAGCACCGCTGCACCCGCTGCCCGGGCGGACAGCGCGTTCTCGAGCGCCAGTCGCTCGGCATACTCGACCTGCGCGTCGTAGTAGACGGCCGCTCCCCTCAGGCCGTCGGGGTTCAGCCCCGGCTCGCGCTCGAGCGCTTCCTTCGCACTCAGCATGTGGTGGCGGTCGAGGCTCTTGTCGAATGACAGGGCGTCGTAGGCCAGCATCCCGAGCCGGACCAGCCGGGGACCGCGCTTGTCGTCCGCGTAGATCGGGATCAGCATCGAGATCGGCTTGACCAGGTGTGGGGCCGTGTGCAGCAGTCGCTCGCGCTCGCGCAGCGACTCGCGCACCAGCGGCACCTCGTAGTGCTCGAGGTAACGAAGCCCGCCATGGATCAAACGCGTCGACCAGCTGGTCGTGCCCGCGGAGACGTCGCCCT
>JACCXP010000121.1 GCA_013696905.1 Thermoleophilaceae bacterium | reverse complement strand
GGGTGCGCGTGCTGCTCGCGCTCGTGCTGCTGCTGGCGCTCGGCGCTGTCGCGGCGCTCGCGATCACGCTGTTGCGCTCGGATACGGCCGGGGCGAGCGTGCGCGTCGACATCCCGCTCGGCGCGGGCGTCTCCGACATCGGCGACCTGCTCGAGCGGCGCGGCGTCATCTCGAGCGGCGCGCTGTTCGAGCTGCGCGCGACGCTCGCGGGCCAGCGCGGCGAGCTGCGACCCGGCTCCTACCAGCTCAGGCGCGACATGGGCTATGGCAGCGCGATCGACGCTCTCGGCGCTGGGCCGCCGGTCAGGCGTACGCCGGTCGTCGACGTGACGATCCCCGAGGGCCGCTCGCGGCGGGAGATCTCGCCGCTGGTGCGCAGGGCTGGGCTGCGCGGCTCGTACAGCAGGGCGTCCGTGCGCTCTCCCGAGCTGCGACCGCGGCGCTACGGCGCCGTGCGTGCGCGCGACCTCGAGGGCTTCCTCTTTCCCGCCACCTACGAGCTGCGCCGGTCGGCGCGCGCGAGCGACCTCGTCGAGAAGCAGCTCCAGGCGTTCAGGCGCGAGTTCGGCGGCATCGACCTGCGCGCCGCGCGACGGCGCAACCTGACGCCCTACGACGTGGTCACGATCGCATCGATGGTCGAGCGCGAGGCCCAGGTGCCGCGCGAGCGGCCGCTGATCGCGGCGGTGATCTACAACCGGCTGCGGCAGGGGATCCCGCTCTTCATCGACGCCACGACCCGCTACGAGACGAACAACTGGACGCGTCCGCTGCGCGAGAGCGTGCTCCAGAGCGACACGCCGTACAACACGCGCACGAACCCCGGGCTGCCTCCGACGCCGATCGGCAATCCGGGCATCGCCTCGCTGCGCGCGGCCGCCAGGCCGGCGCGCTCCGACGCCCTCTACTACGTCGTCAAGCCGGGCACCTGTGGCGAGCACGTCTTCTCGGAGACCGGCGCCGAGTTCGAGCGCGACGTCGCGCGCTACAACGCTGCCCGCGCGCGGCGTGGTGGCAAGTCCCCGACGAACTGCTAGCGAGGCCGTGACCCCGACGCTCGCCGGCGTGCTCGGCTGGCCGGTCGCGCATTCGCGCTCTCCCGCCATGCACAACGCCGCCTTCCGGGCGCTTGGGCTCGACTGGCGCTACGTCAAGCTGCCGGTGTCGCCCGAGCTGTTCGCCGAGACCGTGCGCGCGTTGCCCGGCTCGGGCTACGGCGGGGTCAACGTCACGATCCCCCACAAGCAGGCCGCGCTGCGCCTGGCGGACGTTGCCTCGCCCGCGGCGGCGGCGATCGGCGCCGCCAACACGCTGTCCTTCGACACGGGCTCGATCACGGCCGACAACACCGATGCCCCGGGCTTCCTGGCGGCGCTCGGCCGCTCGCCGCGCGGTGAGCGCGCGCTCGTGCTGGGCGCCGGCGGGTCGGGACGGGCGATGGCTTGGGCGCTGCGCGACGCCGGGGCGGCCGAGGTGATGGTCTGGAATCGAACGCCCGGGCGCGCCGCGCGGCTCGCGGCCGAGCTCGGCGTGAGCCACGTCGAGCGACCGTCTGCCGCGGACCTCGTCGTCAACGCGACCTCGGTCGGGCTCGGGTCGCGCTGGTCCGAGGATGACGCGCTGGCGGCGCTCGGACTCAACGGGCGCGAGGCCCCGGCCACGCTCGTCGACCTCGTCTACGCGGAGCGCGAGACGGCCCTCTGTCGCTGGGCGAGGGAGGCCTCGGCACAGGTCGTCGATGGGCTCGAGGTGCTGGTGCGACAGGGGGCGCTCTCGTTCGAGCGCTGGACCGGGCGTCCCGCCCCGCTCGAGGTGATGCGCGCCGCCGCGCGCGCAGGTGTCGCCTAGGCGCGGGAGCGGATCGGCGCCGGCTCGGGCGGCTGAGGGGAGGGCTCCGACTTCACCGACGAGAGCGCGCGCGTGCCGGCCAGCTCGGTGCGACCGCGGCCGTTGCGCTTCGCCTCGTAGAGCGCCGCGTCTGCGCGCGCCGTGAGCTCCTCGAAGTCCTCGTCGGCGTCCCACGAGGCGATGCCGATCGAGCAAGTCTGGCCCTTCGGCGTCGCGGCGTCCATGCGCTGGATCACCTCGCTGGCGCTACCCGTGTCGCACTCGTGCAGGATGACGGCGAACTCGTCGCCCCCGGTGCGCGCGAGCAGGTCGACGTCGCGCAGCTCGGCGCGCCACGCCGAGGCCGCCTCCTTGAGCATGCGATTGCCGGCGGGGTGGCCGTAGGTGTCGTTGTACTCCTTGAAGAAGTCGAGGTCGACGAGCGCGATCGAGAGCGGCTTGCCGGCGCGCTTCGAGCGCGAGATCTCGCGCGGCAGCTCGCTGTTCCAGCGGCGCAGGTTGGGGAGCCCGGTGAGCGAGTCGGTCTGTGCCTGCTCCTCGAGCCGTTCGAGCAGATCTGCGCGCTCGATCGCAACCGCCGCTTCCCAGCCCATCAGCGCGACGGCGGCCGCGACGCGGTCGGACAGGCGCGCCTGATAGTCGGTCCAGAATACCCCGATCACGCCGACGGCCTCGCTGCCCTGCATCACCGGCTGGAAGTACGCGGAGCGGGCGTGGATGGCGCGCACGAATTCGGTCGCGACGGCCGGATTGTCGTGGACGTCCGGAAAGAAGAACGGCTCCTGAGCCGCCATCGCGGTCACTGCCCCCGAGGGCTCTCGGCCGATCCGAAGCGTCAGCTTCGCGTGATTCATGCCGCTCATGGCCGTCGACACGAGGTTGCCGCGGCCGTCTGGCTCGAGCAGGAGCGCCTTGGGGGCGCCGCTCAGCTCGCAGACGGCGTCGCAGACCTTTTGGCGCGCGTCGTGGCTCGTCGGAAGCTGCCGGACGATGCGTGCGACCGCGGCTTGCGTCGCTGCGCGCTCGCGGATGTCCACGACCAGTCGCTGCACGGTGCCGCCGAGGACGGCGGAGGCCACGGTCCAGATCAGCACGCGCCGCCACTCGCCGATCGGGTAGGGGGGCTCGCCGACGACGAGGATCGGAGCCGCGAAGACGGTGGCGACGAGGAAGACGGACGCGACCAGCTCGCGGCGCGTTCCGTAGAGCGCGAGCCAGATCACGGGCAGCAGCACGAGCGGGCTGAAGCTCGAGACCGCGCCGCCGTCGGCGTCGCGCATCAGCGCGACGACGGCGAAGTAGCTGAGCGCCGGCAGCGCTCGGACCTCTTCGGGCAAGCTGCGCCACGGCGTGAACAGGAACGAAGCGATGAGGCACAGCGTCGCCGCCAGCGCGATCGTCACCCTGGGGTCGCTCTCGGGGTGCAGGATGGGCAGCGGCACGCTCGCGAACGCGATCAGGGCGAGCGCCGCGAACGGAGCCACGCGCGTGGCTGCTCCCGGCTTGGCGAGCGGACGAAGGCGCTTCGTCATCGGGGTCATTGTCGGTTCGTGTCGTCTCGCACTTGAGCCTGCGGGCCAGGAGATCCTCAACATCGTCAGCCCGGGTGCCGATTACCGCGGAGATGACCCTTCCGCGGCCTGCCCTGCTCGCGCTGCTCGGGCTCGCCCTCGTGGCCGCTGCCTTCCTGGCCCTGCGCGCCTCGGCGGGCGGGGGCGAGGCGCCGCCGCCCGCGAGCACGTCGAAAGCTCCTCCCGCGCCCGCCAGGC
>JACCXP010000115.1 GCA_013696905.1 Thermoleophilaceae bacterium | reverse complement strand
GTCGAGCACCGGCCGGTCGCCGTGCTCGAGGTCGGCGACCGCACGATCGCCGCGACCGGCTCCGGGCTCCTCCTGCGCGGCATCGCCGCGAGCGAGGAGCTGCCCGTCATCCGCATGGACTCCTCCCCCGCCGGCGAGCGCGTCGACAACCGGAACACGCTGACCGCGCTGAACATCGCAGGGGCCGCGCCGCCCACGCTGCGCCGCCGCATCGACCGCCTGTGGACGGGGCCGAAGGGCATGATGCTCGCCCTCGTCGACGGGCCCGACGTGGTCTTCGGCACGGCCGCCGACAGCGGCCGCAAGTGGCTCGCCGCCGCCCGCGTGCTCGCCGACCCGGGCGCGGCGGGAGCCACCTACCTGGACGTCCGCACACCCGAGCGCGTGGCGGCCGGAGGGATCGGCCCGGTGTCCGAGCCGACGCCCGTTCCGACCGCGTCAGCAGACCCTCAACCGTAGGGTGAGAATGAGACGACCCTCAACGTTGAGTCAAGACTTTTCGATTTTGCAACGTCTCTTGCCGAGGTTCGCTCACGTTGACATCGGGAAGGAAGTGCGCCTAACGTGCGGGATTCCGCGCCGTCGGAGGGCGTGCTAAAACGCTCGACTCCAACCTGAGGTACGGAACTACTCTTTTATGGAAGCTGGCAGCTATCTCGCAGTCATCAAGGTCGTCGGCGTCGGCGGCGGTGGCACCAATGCGGTGAACCGCATGATCGACGCTGGGCTCAGCGGCGTCGAGTTCATCGCGTGCAACACGGACGCGCAGGCGCTCCAGATGACGGACGCCGACATCAAGCTCAACATCGGCCACGAGCTGACGAAGGGCCTCGGCGCCGGCGCCAACCCGCAGGTCGGCCAGAGCGCCGCGGCGGAGTCGCGCGACGAGATCAAGGAGGCGCTCAAGGGCGCCGACATGGTGTTCGTGACCGCCGGCGAGGGCGGCGGCACCGGCACGGGCGCCGCGCCCGTGATCGCGGAGATCGCCAAGAACGAGATCGGGGCGCTGACAGTCGGCGTCGTGACCCGGCCGTTCGAGTTCGAGGGCTCCCAGCGGGCGCGTCAGGCGCAGGAGGGCATCGACCGCCTGCGCGAGATGGTCGACACCCTGATCGTCATCCCCAACGAGAAGCTGCTGTCGATCGTCGAGCGGCGCACGAGCATCCTCGACGCGTTCCGCGAGGCCGACAACGTGCTCCGCCAGGGCGTGCAGGGGATCACCGACCTGATCACGATCCCGGGCCTGATCAACCTCGACTTCGCCGACGTGCGCACGATCATGAAGGACGCCGGCTCGGCGCTGATGGGGATCGGCTCGTCGAGCGGCGAGAACCGCGCCGGCGAGGCCGCCAAGCAGGCGATCTCGAGCCCGCTGCTCGAGCAGTCGGTCGAGGGGGCCACCGGCATCTTGCTCAACATCACGGGCGGCAGCGATCTCGGCCTGTTCGAGGTCAACGAGGCGGCCGAGATCATCCAGAGCGCCGCAGACCAGAGCTCGAACATCATCTTCGGCGCCGTGATCGACGAGGGCCTCGGCGACGAGGTGCGCGTCGTCGTGATCGCGACCGGCTTCGACAGGCCCGGCGCGCCGGCGCCGCTGTTCGACCGCGAGCGCCCGTCGCGCGCCGATCCCGAGCGCGCGGAGCCGCGGCGGCGCGGCCCCGTGATGGACGACCGCCAGCGCTCGTCGCTCGAGATCCCCGACGACGACATCGACATCCCGTCGTTCCTCAGGGATCGCGACCGCGACTGACAGGACGCCGGCGCCTTTTGGGCGGTCGGGGGATCGGGGGCGCGGGACTGCGGTGTGCACGTTCTACGAGCTAGGGGACACCTCTGGCGCTCAGGCCGCTGGCGACTCCCCTGCCGGCGGTAGCCGGCGCCTTTCCCCGTGGCGAGTGCCTCGAGTTTCTCTCCACGGTCATCAGCACCGCGCCTAACCGCTGTTCGCTTTGACATCGTCTCTAGGTGTGCACTCGTCTGCGGCGTTCATCGAGCAAATCCTGAGGGAGGGCGGCGCCAGAGGCGTTCACACACAGGTGGTCGGGATCCTGCGTGCTGGGTCGCGGGCGCTCGGCACCGTCTCTCCCACAAAGGCCCCGAAGCCGAGCGGCCGCACGCTGTTCGAGATCGGCTCGCTGACGAAGGTCTTCACCGGAACCCTGCTCGCCGAGATGCACCTCCGAGGCGAGGTCGATCTGAGCGATCCGCTCTCGCGGCACCTTCCGCAGCGCGATGCGCCGTCCTGGCGCCGCCGTGCCCCCACGCTCGAGGAGCTCGCGACACACCGGTCGTCGCTTCCCAACACGCCGCGGCCCCTGGCGCGGCGCGAGCTGCTGGCCGCGCTCGGCGTTGTGCGCGGCGATCCGTGGGAGGGGGTTACCGACGAGGACTACCGCCGGATGCTGCGCGCGGCGCGCCCACGCCGAGCGCCCGGAGGAAGGGTGCGCTACTCGAGCGTCGGTTTCGGGCTGCTCGGCGACGCGTTGGCCCGGCGGGCCAATAGCCCCTTCGATCAGCTGCTGAAGCGCAGTGTGTGCTTGCCACTTGGGCTGACCGACACCAGCATCGATGTCAGCGTGCAAGCGATGCCCAGGCTGCTCCAGGGCCGCTCCCGACGCGGCGCTCCGCGCCCGCCGCTGCGTGACTCCATGCCCGCGGCGGGTTCGCTGCGATCGTCGGCCGGCGACCTGCTCGCGTTCCTCGAGGCGTGCCTCGGGCCGCCGACTGATCGCTTGGGTGAGGCACTCGCGCTGGCACAGCACCCGCGCGCCCAGATCAACAGACACCTCTCGGTCGGCCTCGGATGGCTCACTGTCCGACGCCGCGGACGCCCGCCGGTTGTCTGGCACAACGGTGGAACGTGGGGGTTTCGGAGCTTCGCCGCCTTCGTGCCCGACGAGGGAGTCGCGGTGGTCGTGCTGTCAAACAGTGCGAGGTCGGTCGACCGCCTGGGCTTCAAGCTGATCGATCTCCGCGTGAGAGGCTGCGCTCCATGACCGACACGATCGAGGTGGTGGATCGAGAGCGGCTGATCGCGTTCTCGTTCGAGGACATCCTCAAGTACCACGGCTCGGGCTCGCCCGGCGGAGCTGCCCTCGCCTACAAGGTCCTCGCGCGCGCCCTCCCGCTGCTCGAGCCGGACGGTCCCTGCGAGCGTCGCGAGATCGAGGTCGAGACCGCCTTCGGCGGGCCCGGCGCGCGCGACGCCTTCGAGCTGGTGACGCGCGCCGTCACCGGCGATCGGTTCCGCCTCGACCCTGGGCTCGCTCGTCCCGAACGCGGCCGCGCACTCGAGCGCTTCGTCTTCCGGTTGCGGTACAGGGACCGCAACACCACGCTTACCCTTCGCGACGGCTTCGTGCCCGACGAGTTCATCGATCTAGCGCGCACAGAGCAGCGCACCGCCGACCAGGAACTGCGCCTCGATGCGCTCAAGCGCGAGCTGGCCGAGCGGGTTATGGCACGACCGGCCGAGGAGGTCCACGACGAGGTCGTGTCGCGGGCCGAGCGCGACGGGGCGAGCCGGTGAGCCCCGCGGACTCAGGCGGCGAGGCGATCACCGCGCAGGGCCTCGAGTCGCTGCAGACAGAGCTGCACGAGCTCGAGACGACCGCTCGCCGGCAGATGGCAGCCCGGATCAAGTTCGCCCGCGAGATGGGGGATCTCAAGGAGAACGCGGAGTACCACATGGCGAAGGACGCCCAGGCGCACCTGGAGACGAAGATCGAGCGCCTCACGCGGCGCTTGGCCGACGCAGTGGTCGTAGAGGTGGACCGAGGCGGCGACACGTTCGCGTTCGGGCGGACCGCGGAGGTGCTCGACGTGGACGGCGCTCGGCTCCATGCGTGGACAATCGTCGGCGCGACCGAAGCGAACCTCGCGCAGGGGAGGCTGTCGGGCGAGTCGCCCGTGGGGCGCGCGCTGGTCGGTCGCAACGAGGGTGACACCGTCGAGGTCCCGACGCCCCGCGGCCCGCGCACCTACCGCATCGAGAGGCTGCTGCCTTGAAAGGAGACCCGTGAGAAAGCTGATCGTCTCGGGGTTCGTGACGTTGGACGGCGTGATGGAGGCGCCCGGCGGCGAGGAGGGCCACCCCCACATCGGACGAGGGCTTCGCGGCGGCGTGGCCGGCCAGGGGCGGCGAATTCGCCGACAAGATGAACAGCATGCCCAAGTTCGTCGTCTCGACGACGCTGCGGGAGCCCGACTGGAACAACTCGTCGTTGATCGAGGGCGACATCGTCGAAGCGGTGGCGGCGCTCAGGCAGTAAGATGGCGGTCCGATTCTCGTCGCCGGCCAGTCGCACGCTCGTCCATGCGCTGATGCCACACAGTCTGATCGACGAGTACCGGCCGATGGTCTTCCCGGTAGCAATCGGAAGCGGCAGGCGCCTCTTTCCCGAGACGCCCGACAAGACGGTGTTGCAACTCGCGGCCACGCAGGCGTTCGACTCCGGCGTCGTCGTCCACACCTATCGCCCGGGCGGCTCCCCACGGTAGCGTGCGCCCATGCAGAGTGACTCCGGCACCGTCGACGCATATCTGAGCGAGCTGCCGGACGACCGGCGCGCGGCGATCGCCGCCGTTCGCGCCGTCATCCTC
>JACCXP010000067.1 GCA_013696905.1 Thermoleophilaceae bacterium | reverse complement strand
CCGCTGGACAGCGGAAGCACGTCCCGCGGATTCTTCTCGTCGCCAAACAACAGGCGGCCCTCGCGGAAGGTGGCACCCCGGAGGGTCACGGCCAGGACCTCACCCAGCTCCTGGACCAGCGACACCTCCAGCTTGTTCCGCACTTCCTCGGGCAGATCCTCGAGGTCGGGCTCGTTGTCCTTCGGCACGATGATGCGGGTGATGCCGGCCCGCACCGCTCCCAGCACCTTCTCCTTCACGCCACCGATCGGCAGGACCCGCCCGAGCAGCGTGATCTCACCTGTCATCGCGATATCGTGCCGGACCGCTCGGCCCGACAGCGCCGACACAACGGCTGAAGCCATGGTGACACCGGCTGACGGCCCATCCTTCGGGATCGCACCCGCGGGCACGTGGATGTGGACGTCGTGGGTGCGAAACCAATCCTCGGTCACGTCGGCGCCCCAGTTCTTCACGTTGCCCTTGACGAAGGACATCGCGGCCTCGGCGGACTCCTTCATCACGTCCCCGAGCTGGCCGGTCACGCGCAGCCGGCCCTCGCCGGGATAGGCCGCGGACTCGACGAACAGCACGTCGCCGCCGACCGGGGTCCAGGCGAGCCCGGTGGCGACGCCCGGCTCGTCGGTGCGGCGCTTGGCCTCGTGGCGGACGCGCCGCTTGCCGAGCAACTCGGTCACCTGGCGCGCCTTGATCGTCCGCTTGCGGCGCTTACCCTCCGCGTAGCCACGGGCGACCTTTCGACACAGCGCTCCGATCTCGCGCTCGAGCGAGCGCACCCCGGCCTCGCGCGTGTAGCCGTCGATCAGCAGCCGCAGCCCCTCGTCTGCGAACTCGATCCGCGCCGGCGAGAGGCCGTTTCGCTCGACCTGGCGCGGCACCAGGTAGCGCTTCGCGATCTCGAGCTTCTCGGCCTCCGTGTAGCCAGAGAGCTGTATCACCTCCATGCGGTCACGCAGGGGGCCCGGAATCGGCTCGAGCTGGTTAGCCGTCGTGATGAACATCACCTTCGAGAGATCGAAGGGCAGGTCGAGATAGTGATCGCGAAAGCTCGTGTTCTGCTCCGGATCGAGCACCTCGAGCATCGCGCTCGCGGGATCGCCGCGGAAGTCGGTGCCCATCTTGTCGATCTCGTCGATCATCAGGACGGGGTTGTTCGAGCCGGCGTCGCGCAGCGCGCGCAGGATCGTGCCGGGCATCGCGCCGATGTAGGTGCGCCGGTGACCGCGGATCTCCGACTCGTCGCGCACGCCGCCCACCGACACGCGCTCGAACTCGCGCCCCATCGCCGCGGCGATCGAGTGACCGAGCGAGGTCTTGCCAACCCCCGGAGGCCCGACGAAGCAGATGATCGCCGAGCCGACGTCGGGGTTCAGCTTGCGCACGGCGAGGAACTCGAGGATGCGGTCCTTGACCGCCTCGATGTCGTAGTGGTCCGAGTCGAGCTGCTCGCGCGCCTTGACGAGATCGAGGTCGTCGTCGGTCGACTTCGACCACGGCAGCGACACGATCCACTCGAGGTAGTTGCGGATCACGCCGTGCTCGGCTGCCTGCGAGGGCAGCCGCTCGAGCCGCCCGAGCTCGCGGTTCGCCTGCTCGAGCGCGTGCTCGGGCAGCTCCGCCTGCTCGATCTGCTCGCGCAGCTCGTTGGTCTCGGCCTGCTGCTCGTCGACCTCGCCGAGCTCGTCCTGGATCGCCTTGAGCTGCTGGCGCAGGAAGTACTCGCGCTGGCTCTTGTCGACGCCGGACTGCACCTGCGACTGGATGCGCGTGCCGATCGAGATCAGGTCGAGCTCGCGGGCGAGCAGCTCCGCCAGCCGGCGCAGCCGCTTCGCGACGTCGCGCTCCTCGAGCAGCTCCTGCTTCTCCTCGGTCTTGATACGCAGCGAGCCCGCGATCATGTGCGCGAGCTCTGTCGGGCTCTCGACGTTCGCGACCGCGATCTGGAGCTCCTCGGGGAGATACTGGCCCTGCTGGATGATCTCGCTGAAGCTCGTGCGTACGTTTCGCACCAGCGCCTCGAGCTCGGGCGTCTCCTTGACCACGTCCGGCAGCGGCTCGACGCGCGCGACGAGGTAGGGATCGGTGGCCTCGTAGTCGCCGAGGCCGACGCGCTGGACGCCCTGCACGAGGATCCTCAGCGTGCCGTCGGGCACCTTGATCATCCGCTGCACGATGCCGGCGACGCCGACCGCGTGGACCTGGTCGGGCCCCGGCTCGTCGAGCTCGGGGTCGCGGGACGCCGCCATCACGAGCATCCGATTGCCGCCGAGCACGTCGTTGAGGAGGCGGATCGAGCGCTCCTGGCCGACCCCCAGCGGGTTCAGCGTGTCGGGAAAGACGACGTTGTCCTTGAGCGGCAGGACGGGCAGTGCGTCGGGGAGAGCGCCGTCCTGCGCCGCGGGAGCGACCGGGACCTGGGCCAGCGGGCTCGTCACGCGCGCTCGGACCCGGGCTCGAGCGTGCCGTCGCTGCGGCGGGCGCCGCCGCCGTCCGTTGGGCGGCTGATCGGAATCCGGCGAGCGTTTCGGTCAGGCGGCGCGAGCGGGACCTCGACGCGCAGGACGCCGTTCTCGTACGACGCGCTCGCTTGCTCGGCCAAGACCTCCGCGCCGAGGTCGATCACGCGGCGAAACGGCCCGCGCTCGATCTCGACATGCTGGTAGAGGCGCCCCTCGGCCGAGGGCGGGCGGCGTTCACCGGCGATCACGAGCTGGCGGCCGCGCACCTCGATGCCGACGCGATCGGCGTCGATGCCGGCGAGCTCCGCCTCCACCACCGTGCGCGGCGGTGGGCCGCAGAAGAAGACGTCGACACGCGGCAGGAAGCCACGCCGTCCGACGAAGCCGGCGCGCTCGACGACATCGCCGAACAGCTCGTCGATCTCGCGCCGCATGCGCTCGAAGTTCGCGAACAGGTCACGGCTTGCCATCACTGCAGCGTACCCAGCACAAGGTCTCGGTCAGACGCCGTAGGTCGCGCCGGCGCGGGCAAGCTCCACCGCGCCCCCGAAGCCGGCGGCGCCCTCGCGGCGGAGCGCGAGCGAGTCGAGCTCGTCGGAGAAGTGGGTGAGCAGGAGGCGAGCCGCTCCCGCCGCGCGCGCGTGCTCGCCGGCCTCGCGGGCGCTGAGGTGGAAGCGGGAGCCTTCGGGGTGAGGCGCCGCCAGCGTCGACTCGAGCAGGGCCAGGTCGGCGCCGGATGCGAAGGCCACGAGCTCGTCGCCTACGCCGCAGTCGGCTCCGTAGACGAGCCGCCGGCCCTGATGCTCGACCGCGATCGCCCATGTCGGCACGAAGTGCGGTACCACTGCGAACGCGAGCGCCAGCGGCCCGAGCACGAGCGGCGACTCCGGCTCATAGCTCTCGATGGTGAACGCCTCCTCGAGCAGGCCGCCGATCGCCAGCAGCTGCTCGAGCGAGCTCAGCAGCTCTCGCCCGCCCGGCGGCAGCAGCAGCTTGGGCCGACCGCGCCGGGTCGCGCGCGTGGCGATCGTGAGCGCGTACGCGAAGGGGACGAGGCCGAAGAAGTGGTCGGCGTGCATGTGCGACAGCACGACGGCATCGACCCGCTCGCGAACGCGGCGCAACTCCGAATGCACGCCGTGCCCGCAGTCGAGCAGCAGAGCGAAGTCGTCTTCCTCGACCAGGTAGCCGGAGCAAGCACCGCGCGCGTCCTGCCAGGCGGGGGACTTGCCGAGCACTGTCAAGCGCATCTGAACCGTGATCGCCGCTAACGCGGCTGGGGAAACGCGTACGCGGCCCGCGTGCGGGGCGTCCGGAAGACGAAGGCGAGCTGGCGTTCGGGCTCGAGGTTGCGCTCCACCGGACGGAACGTCGAGCACGGCCCCGGGAGGTCGAGCGCGCAGAGGTCGTTGCAGCGGAAGTAGCAGTCCGCGCAAGCCGCTTTCTTCGCCTTCGCCTTGCCCATGTCGTCTGCGTATCCCCTCTGTCGCCGTCGGTGAAGCAGGCATCCTGCCAGGCGTGCCCCACCCTGCCCACCGCCTCCCCGCATTTCGCGCGTTTCCGATTACCCCGCTCGTAGCAGCTTCTTTACGTTCTGCCCCGCTGTTTGCGCGCTTTCCCGGGGGGCGAACCGGGGGGCAGCCTGTGGTGCTTGCGCGGGCGGTGGGGCACGCTGCCCCAAGATGGCTCTTTTGGAGCGAGCACGTGTCTAACCCTATACTTGAGACTAACGGTCCCCGCATCCCCGCAGCGGCGCAGCCAGCGGTGAACGACACTACTGCGATGGAGGCGGTCACAGGCGCGACGGGGTACATCGGCTCGCTGCTCGTCAAGCGCCTCGCCGGCGAGGGACGGGTCGTCAGGGCGCTTGCTCGCGATCCCTCGCGGCTCGACCTGCCCGCGGGCGCGCACGCGGTCGAGGCCGACCTCCTGCGCCCGCGGGGGCTCGCGGCCGCTCTTGAGGGCTGCCGGGTCGCCTACTACCTGGTCCACTCGATGGAGTCCGCGACTGCTGACGGCGGTGACTTCGCGTCCCGCGACCGCCGCGCCGCCGAGGCGTTCGTCGCGGCCGCGAACGCGGCCGGCGTGGAGCGGGTCGTCTATCTCGGCGGCCTGACGCCGCGCGCGGGCCCTCCCTCGCGGCATCTCGCTTCGCGGCTCGAGGTCGAGCGGATGCTGCTCGACGGCCTGCCGCGGTCGACCGCCCTGCGAGCGTCGATCGTGGTGGGCGCGGGCTCGTCGTCCTTTCGCATCATCGTCCGCCTCGTCGAGCGGCTGCGCGTGCTCCCGCTCGCGGGCTTCGGCGCGCGGCGCACGCGCCCGATCGACGAGCGCGACGTGCTCGACTACCTAGCGCTGACGCCGCGCACCATCGCCGCGGCCGGCCGCACGCTCGACGTGGCCGGACCGCAGGAGCTCACCTTCGCGGAGATCATCGCGCGCGTGGCGGAGCTGATGGGCGTCGGCCGGCCCACCTTGCGGCTGCCGAGCGGCGCGATGCAGGGCGGCGCGGCCGTCGTGGCGCGCCTCAGCGGCCAGCCACTCGAGCTCGTACGCCCGTTGATGGAGAGCCTCGAGCACGACCTCCTGCCCCGGAACGATGACGCTCTACGCCTGTACGGGTTGCGCCCGCGCTCATTCGACCGCGCCGTCGACCACGCGCTCGCCGACTGGGAGCGCGCCGAGCGGCTGGGCGCGCGATGAGGGTCGCGCGCGAGATCGAGCTGGGCGTCGCGCCCGAGGCCGTCTACGACCTCGTGATGGACCCGCGGCGGCTCGGCGACTGGGTGACGATCCATCGCGGCCTGCGCGACGCGCCCGCGGGAGCGCTACGGGCGGGCTCCGAGCTCCGCCAGTCGCTCAACCT
The DNA here is from genome assembly GCA_013696905.1 of Thermoleophilaceae bacterium. Lineage (GTDB taxonomy): Bacteria > Actinomycetota > Thermoleophilia > Solirubrobacterales > Thermoleophilaceae > JACCXP01. Next base: position 16,170 of record JACCXP010000067.1, on the reverse strand, counting down.
CGCCGGCGTGCCGCTCGAGATCGACTGGACGGTGGTCACGGCCGAGCGGCCCGCGCGCGTGCTCTGGGAGGGCCGAGGGCCGGCCCTGTCTCGAGCGCGCATCTCCTACGAGCTCTCCGCCACAGCGACCGGCAGCCGCTTTCGCTACGCGAACGAGTTCGAGCTGCCCGGTGGCCCGCTCGGCCGGATCGCGGGCGCCGCGCTCGCCGGCTCGCACATCCCCGAGCGCGAGCTCGACCGCTCGCTCGAGCGGCTGCGGGCGCTGCTCGAGCCGGCGCCCGCGCGCTGACCCGCGCTCCCGCCTAGATGGTCGAGTCCGGGAGGTCGACCATCTAGAGCGTGGCCAGCGCCTGGACGAGCTCGCGGACCGTGCCCGCCGAGTCGCTCAGGGCCTGCCTCTCGGTCTCGCTCAAATCGATCTCGACGATCTCCTCGATCCCCTGCGCACCGAGGCGAACCGGCACGCCTACGAACAGGCCGTCGAAGCCATACTCGCCTTCGCAGAGCGCCGCGCACGGCAACACGCGCTTCTGGTCGAGCACGATCGAGTCGATCATCTCGACCACCGCGGCCGATGGCGCGTAGAACGCCGAGCCCTTCTGCAGCAGCTTCACGACCTCGGCGCCGCCGTCGCGCGTGCGCTGCACGATCTCCTGGAGGCGCTCGTCGGAGATGAGCTGGTCGACGGGCACGCCCGCGACGTTCGAGTACGACACGACCGGGACCATCGAGTCTCCGTGCCCGCCGAGGACGAACCCGGTCACGTCACGCCCCGACACGCCGAGCTCCCAGGCGAGGAACGTGCGAAAGCGCGCGGAGTCGAGCACGCCGGCCATCCCGATCACGCGCTGGCGCGGGAAGCCGAGCTCGTCATATGCCACGTGACACATTGCGTCGAGAGGGTTGGTGACCACTATCACGATCGCGTCCGGAGAGCGCTCGGCGACCTCCTTGCTGACGTTGCCGACGATCTCCTTGTTCTTCGCCAGCAGATCGTCGCGGCTCATGCCGGGCTGGCGGGGAAACCCCGAGGTGATCACCACTATCTCCGAGCCTGCGCTCTCCTCGTATCCGTTGGAGCCGATCAGATTCGGCTCATACCCCACCACCGGTCCTGACTGGTTGATGTCGAGGACCTTGCCCTGCGGCAGTCCCTCGACGATGTCCACGACTACGACATCGGCGTAGTCACGCTCCGCAAGCCGTTGTGCAGTCGTAGCCCCCACATTGCCGGCACCGACTACAGTGATCTTCGTTCGCATTTACTACCACCTTGTGTATGGAGGGTTAATGACTGATTTCCTGGACGAGAAGCTGGCGGAGATAGACACCCGCCTGAACGAGCTTCGGCCTCTGCACGAGGAGTACCTTAAGCTCGAACGAGCGCGCGCGGCACTGGCCGGGATGGACGGCTCAGCGACCACGCGGCGACCGGGCCGCCCCCGGAGCTCCTCAAAGGCGCCCGTCCGCAGGCGTCGGCGCCGCGGCGGCACGCGTGCCGAACAGGCCCTCCAAGTGGTGCGCCAGAACCCGGGGGTCTCCGTCAGCGAGCTGGCCGAGAAGATGAACATCGATCAGGCGAACTACCTCTACCGTGTGATGTCGAACCTCGAGGGCGACGGCGCGGTGCGCAAGGAGGGTCGTGGCTACGTCGCCGTCTAGGCGGCCGTCACGCGCTCCATCTTGGCGATGATCGCGTCGGCCACCTCCGAGGTCCCGACGGCGGTCGGGTCGTCGCGAGTCGGCTTCATGTCATAGGTCACGGAGCTGCCCTCGCGGATCACGTCCGCGATCGCCTGCTCGAGGCGATCGGCGGCCTCGCGCTCCTCGATGTGGTTGAGGAGCATCATCCCCGAGAGCATCAACGCCATCGGATTGACCTTGTTCTGTCCCTTGTACTTCGGCGCCGAGCCGTGCACGGCCTCGAACACCGCGCAGTCGTCGCCGATGTTCGCGCCGGGTGCGAGTCCGAGGCCACCGATCATCCCGGCGCACAGGTCTGACAGCATGTCTCCGTAGAGGTTCGGCAGCACGATCACGTCGTATTCCTCGGGACGTGACACGAGCTGATTGCACAGGTTGTCGACGATCCGGTCCTCGAACTCGATATCCGGATACTCCTCCTCCGCGACGCGCCGGGCGGTCTCGAGGAACAGTCCGTCCGAGAGCTTCATGATGTTCGCCTTGTGACCGGCCGTCACCTTCGAGCGGCCATAGGCCTTCGCGTACTCGAACGCCTCGCGCACGATCCGCTCGGTGCCGTAGACCGAGATCGACTTGATCGACACGCCGATGTCCTCGCGCAGCTCGGTGCCCTCGGTCTCGCGGATGAACTCACGCAGCCTGTCGGTCTTCGGGTCGCCGAGCTCGTACTCGATGCCCGCATAAAGGTCCTCGTGGTTCTCGCGCACGATCACGAGGTCGGTCTCGGGAAAGCGGGTGCGCACTCCCTCGTAGGACTTGCACGGACGCAGGCACGCGTAGAGGTCGAGCTGCTTGCGCAAGGCAACGTTGATCGAGCGAAAGCCCGAGCCGATCGGGGTCGTGAGCGGTCCCTTGATGGCGAGGCCGCGCTCGCGGATCGACTCGACGACTCGATCGGGCAGCGGCGTGCCCTCCCGCTCGTAGACGTCGGCGCCGGCGTCCTGCCAGTCCCACTCGAACTCGACTCCGGTGGCCTCGAGCACCCGGCGCACGGCTTCCGATATCTCCGGTCCTGTCCCGTCGCCCGGTATGAAGGTGGCGCGATGAGCCACTTGAGTCCTTTCTGACTGCGCTCGTCTTCGGGGAAGGATGCGCATTATCGCCTGTGCGACGATGGTTGGATGGGCGGTCGCTCGATCCAGCTCGCACGGGTGTTCGGGATCCGCGTCGGGGTGCACCCGAGCTGGTTCGTGGTGCTCTTCCTGATCATCTGGTTCCAGGCGCGCAACTACGGCGCGGCCTTCCCCGACGACAACCTCGCATTTGCGCTCGCCACGGCAAGCGCCTTGCTCTTCTTCGCCTCGGTCGTGCTGCACGAGCTGGGGCACGGCGTAGTCGCCGTCCGCAACGGGATCGCGATCGACGGGATCGACCTGTGGCTGCTCGGAGGCGTGGCGAAGATGGGACGTGAGGCTCCCTCCCCCGGGGTCGAGTTCAGGGTCGCCGCCGCGGGGCCGCTCGTGACCGCCGCGATCGCGCTCGCCTGCTACGCCGGTGCGGCCGGGCTCGTCGGCCCGGAGCGGGTCTTGCTCGCCGCGCTCGCCGTCCCCGGCACGAGCGCGATCGCCTCGATCCTCGCCTACCTGGCGGTGATCAACGTGATGCTGCTCGTGCTCAACCTGCTGCCCGGATTCCCCCTCGACGGTGGACGAATCGTGCGCGCGATCGCATGGTGGCGCACAGGTGACCGCTCGCGCGCGACGCGGATCGCCGCGCTGCTCGGCCGCGCCTTCTCGTTCGTGCTGTTCGCGCTCGGGCTGTACCTCGCCTTCTACCAGGGCGCACTCGTCTCCGGGCTGTGGCTCGCGATCATCGGGCTGTTCCTAGGGCAGTCGGCCCGCGCCGCCGTAGCCCAGAGCCGCGTGACCGCGCGGATCGAGGGCCTGCGGGTGGCCGACGTGATGGACGCCGAGCCCGTCGCCGTGCGCGGCGACGCCCGGCTCGATCGCGCGCTCGAGGAGTTCTTCCTGCGCTATCGCTGGCCCTGGTTCCCGGTCGTCGACGCCGACGACCGGCTGCTCGGCCTCGTGCGGCGAGAGCAGCTCGACGACGTGCCCGAGCCCGAGCTCGCCGGGCGCACGGTCGACGAGGTGATCAGCCTGGACGGGGCGCACGCGTTCCGGGTCGACGCCGAGGAGCCGCTCGAGAGCGTGCTCGGCGCCGAGGGCATGCGCCGCCTGGGGGCGATGCTCGTCGTAGACCGCGACGGAGTGCTGCGCGGGGTCGTGACGCGCACACGCGTCAGCCGTGCCCTGCGCCCGGCGACTCCCGTGGCGTAGCGCATCCTGTGAGCTCGGCCAAGAGCGCACGCGTACTACTGTTGAGCCGCCGATGCCCCAACACGACGTTCTAGTCATAGGAGCCGGCCTCGCCGGCATGCGCGCGGCCCTCGCGGCAGCCGAGGAGGGCGCGTCGGTCGGCGTGATCTCGAAGGTTCACCCGGTGCGCTCGCACTCGAACGCCGCTCAGGGGGGCATCAACGCGGCGCTCAATCCCGAGGACTCGTGGGAGTCGCACGCCTTCGACACGATCAAGGGCTCCGACTACCTCGGCGACCAGGACGCGATCGAGATCATGTGCCGCGAGGCCCCCCAGGAGCTGCTGCACCTCGAGCACCTGGGCGTCACCTTTCACCGCAACGAGGAGGGCAAGCTCGGCACTCGTGCCTTCGGCGGCGCCTCCGCGGCGCGCACCTACTACGTGGCCGACATCACGGGCCAGGCGATCTTGCACGTTCTCTACGAGCAGCTGATGAAGCACTCCGAGGTCTTCCGCTACGAGGAGTGGTTCACGACCGCGCTGCTGCAGCAGGACGACGGCGCGATGGCGGGTGTCGTCGGTCGCAACATCCGCGACGGCTCGATGGAGCTGTTCCCGGCGAAGACCGTGATCCTCGCCTCGGGCGGCAACGGGCAGGTCTACAACCCGACCACCAACGCGCTCGTCTGCACGGGCGACGGCATCGCGCTCGCATATCGCATCGGCGCGCCGTTGATGGACATGGAGATGGTGCAATACCACCCCACGACGCTTGCCGGCAACGGGCTGCTGATCACTGAGGGCGCCCGCGGCGAAGGCGCTCACCTGTACAACGCGGAGGGCGAGCGGTTCATGGAGAAGTACGCGCCGAACAAGATGGAGCTCGCCTCGCGCGACGTCGTCTCGCGCGCTGAGCAGACCGAGATCAACGAGGGGCGCGGATTCCCCGACGGGACCGTCTCGCTGGACATCACGAAGGTGCCACGCAAGCGGATCCACGAGGCCCTGCGGGAGATCATCAACGTCGGGCGCGACTTCGCCGGCGTCGACATCACCCGCGAGCCGATTCACATCAAGCCCGGCAACCACTACACGATGGGCGGCGTCAAGACGGACTTCGAGGGGCGCACGCCGATCGCGGGGCTCTACGCCGCCGGCGAGGTGGCGTGCGTGTCCGTGCACGGCGGCAATCGCCTCGGTGCGAACTCGTTGCTCGACACGCTCATCTTCGGCCGCCGCGCCGGCCAGGACGCCGCCCGCTACGCAAGCGACACCGGCATGCCGAAGCCCTCGTACGCGAGCCTCTCCGCCGAGCAGGGCGCGATCGAGGCGATCATCCGGCGCGAGCGCACCGGCCGGCGAGTGTCTGAGATAAAGGCGGAGCTCGGCGCGACGATGGACAAGTACGCCGCCGTCTTCCGCGAGGAGGACGGGCTCAGGACGGCGCTCGAGATCGTCAAGCGCCTCCAGCAGGAGGCGACGACGACCGCCACCGACGACAAGGGCAGCGTCTTCAACCAGGACGCGCTCGGCGCGCTCGAGCTCGGCTACATGCTCGACAACGCCGAGTTGATCGTGATGGGGGCGCTCGAGCGCAAGGAGAGTCGCGGGGCGCAGTTCCGCACCGACTATCCCGCGCGCGACGACGAGCACTGGCTCAAGCACATCAACCTGAGCGTGAACGGCGAGATACCGGAGGTCTCCTACTCGGACGTCACGATCACGCAGTGGCAGCCGGAAGCCCGGACGTATTAACAGGGATGCCTGACTACACGCTGAAGATACGTCGCTACGACCCTGAGTCTGGCGACGCCGCCTACTGGCAGGACTTCACGGTCGATCTCGCGCCCGAGCGCTCGGTGCTCGACGGGATCCTCAGGGCGCGCGACCAGGAGGACGGATCGCTCTCGATCCGGTGCTCCTGCCAGGCCGCGATCTGCGGCTCGTGTGGGGTGCGGATCAACGGCAAGTCGGCGCTCGCCTGCAACACCAAGCTCTCCGACGCGGCCGAACGCGCGCAACGTGGCGGCATCAACAACGAGGCGACCTCGAACGGCGCGATCGTCGTCGAGCCGATGGGCAACATGCCCGTGCTGAAGGACCTGATCGTCGACATGGACGCGGTTCACTGGAAGAAGATCCAGCGCGTCGTGCCGTGGCTCCTGCCCGAGGGCGAGCCGCCCGAGCGCGAGTACATCGTCGACGCCGAGGCGATGATCGACGTGACCCAGTCGATGGCCTGCATCCAGTGCGGCGCCTGCGTCTCCGCGTGCCTTTCGATGGAGGTCGACCCTGAGTTCATCGGCCCCGCCGCGCTCGCCAAGGCCTACCGCTTCGTGGGCGACCCGCGCGATGCCCACCACGAGGACCGCCTGCGTGACCTCGCCGAGGATCCGCACGGGATCTACGACTGCACCCACTGCTTCGCCTGCATCGAGGTCTGCCCCAAGGACGTCGCCCCGATGAGCCAGATCATGCGCCTGCGTCGCAGGGCGACCGGCGACTACGCGATCAAGGACTCCAACAACGGCTACGGCCACGAGAAGGCGTTTGTCGACATCGTCGAGCGCTGGGGGACGCTGCACGAGGCGCAGCTGCTGCCGCGCTCGTTCGGCGATGGCTCGCTCGTCAAGGGCCAGACCCGCCCAGCGGCGGTGAAGCAGCTGATCGACTCGGCCCCGGCGGCGCTGCGCGGACTCGCCCGCGGCAAGGTGTCGCCGCGCAAGGTCCTGATCCACCCGAAGCTGCCCGACCAGAAGGAGGTCAGGCGCATCTACGAGGAGATCGAGGGCCGCGACGAGCGGATCGAGCTGAACCTCTACATCGTCGGCGAGGAGGGCGAGGGCGGCGCCGACGACAAGGAGCCCGTCCAGGGCGAGTCGGGGGCCGAGTCTTGAGGGTCGCCTACTGGCCGGGGTGCGTCTCGCGCGGCTTCACGCCGGAGCTCCACGGCTCGATGGAGCTCGTGGCGCCCCTGCTCGACATCGAGCTGATCGAGCTCGACCGGGCCAACTGCTGCGGCGCCGGCGTGATCGCGGAGCACAACCAGGAGCTCGTCGACACGCTCAACGCGCGCACGTTCGCGATGGCGCAGCGGGTGGCGGGATCGGCCGGGATGATGAACATCTGCTCGACCTGCCAGGGGGCGCAGTCCGAGTGCCAGCAGCGCCTCGACGCGGACGACGACTACCGGCGCCTGATCAACCAGCACCTGCGCCCCGAGGGCCTCGAGTACAAACGCGGGGATGACTGGACGAACAAGAACCTGCTCTGGCTGCTCGTCGAGGAGATCGGCCTCGAGAAGCTCCGCGAGCGCGTCGTGCGCCCGCTCGAGGGGCTGCGGGTAGCGCCCTTCTATGGCTGCTACATCGTCCGCCCAACCGGCCGCCTCGGCTACGGCGAGTTCCCCGACCGCGACCGCTACCTCGAGTGGGTGATCGACGCCGTCGGCGCGACGCCGGTCGAGTACGCCGGCAGCCACAAGTGCTGCGGCTTCCCCGTGATCACGATGAACAAGGCGACGTCGCTGCGCCAGGCGGGGCGGCATCTGGCCGACGCGATCGATGCCGACGCCGATTGCCTCGTCACGCCGTGCCCCCTGTGCCACCTCAACCTCGATCTGCAGCAGCCGGACGCGGCCAAGTTCGTCGAGCGGCCGCTCGACATCCCGGTGCTGCACTTCCCGCAGATGATCGGGCTGGCGCTCGGGCTCGAGCCCAAGGAGCTCGGGATGGGCAAGCATGTCGTCAGGACGCGGGATGTCGAGCGTAAGGTGGCAGCGCTGGCGGCTGTGTAGCTGGCGCGGGAGCTCGCCCCTGCTGGCGGTTGCCGCCGTCGCGGGCGGGCTCTTGCTGATCGCCGGCGTGCCCGCCCCGAGCATCGCGCTGTTCGCCGCCTACGAGGGCGCGTTCGTGCTCGTGCCGGGCGTGCTGCTCTATCGCGCGCTCGGCGGGGGTGGCGGAGGCGCGCTCGACCAGGTCGCGATCGGCTGGCCGCTCGGCTATCTGCTCGCGGTGCTCGCGTACCTCTTGGCCTCCGCCACGGGCGTGCCGGTCGTGCTGGCCATGAGCTACCCGGTGGTGGCGATCGGCGCTGCGCTGCTGTTGCGCCGGCGTACGGCCTTGCCGCCCGCCGCCGGCGGACCGCGGCGCGCCTCGCGGTCGGCTTGGGCGGCCGCCGGCGTCTGCGTCTTGGTGCTCGCCTACGTCGGCGCCGGCTACTTCGGCCAGACGCCGCTTCCGCGCGCTGGCGCGAGCGTCGGGTACGAGCCGGACCTGCTCTATGACCTGTCGCTCGCCGCCGAGGCTAAGCTGCGCTGGCCGCTCGGGGAGCCGCTCGTGGCCGGCAGGCCGTTCGGGTACCACGCATTTCCCTACCTCGACCTCGCCGCCGCGAGCGCCGTCACCGGCTTGGAGCTGCCGCTGCTCCTGTTCCGCCTGCAGGTCGTGCCGATGGCGGCTCTATTGGTCGCCCAGCTCGTCTGGGCGGGAGCGAGGCTCGGTGCGGGCCGGCGGGTCGGCGTGCTGGCCGCCACCATCGCGCTCCTGCTCGGCGAGCTCGACCTCGATCCAGATCGGCCGTGGCTGTTCGCCAACTACCTCGGCACCGCCGTGTGGGGGCCGTTCAACCACGGCTTCCTGCTCGGGGCGCTTTTCTTCGTCCCCGCGATCGTGCTCCTGGGCGAGCTCGCCGGTCCTGCTGCGCCGAGCAGGGCCCGGCGCGGCTGGCTCACCCTCGCGCTGCTGATCGTCGGCTGTGCGGGCGCGAAGGGGATCGCGCTGCTGCCCTTGGTGATCGGCGCCCTGGCGCTATGGACCGGCTGGTGGGCGCTGAGCAAGCACGAGCTCAACCGGCGTGCCGCGACCGCCCTCGGCGGCGTCGCCGCGTTGCTCGTGGCGACCTACTTCGTGCAGTACGGGGGCCAGTCTCGCGGCACCGAGCTCGCGCCGATGACGACGCCGGCCGGCATGACCGCGGCTCGACTGCTCGGCGAGGAGCTGGCCTGGCCCGCGCTCGCGGTCGGCGCGTTCGGCGCCCTGCCGGCCGTCGTGGTCGGCTGCGCCCTCGTCGTGATCGACCGCGACAGCCGCCGCTCGCCGGCCCAGGCATGGCTGCTCGCGCTGGTGCTCGCCGGCCTGGCGCCGCTGTTCCTGTTCTTCCAGCCGGGCGACAGCCACCTGTGGCCCGTTGCCTATGCGGGCCTCGCGGGAGCGCTGCTCGCGGCCCAGGGGCTCATTCGTCTATGGGACAGCCTGCGCGAGCGCTGGGACACGCGGGCGCTCGTGGTCGGGGGCGCCGCTTGGCTCGGACTGCTGGGCGCGGTCGTATCGGCCTCGAAGGTCGGTGGGCTCGATCTTCCAGACGAGCGCGCGAGCGTGATCTCGTATGCGTCGCTCGCCGGTGGCCTGCTCGCGCTGGCCGTCTTCTGGGCGTCGCGCACGCCGAGGGCACGGCGCTTAGCCGCCGCGGCGCTGTCGGCTCTGTGCCTGGCGACCGCTCTCGACGCGCCGCTCGACGTCCTCCCCGAGTACGCGCGCAGGGTGCTCGGTGAGCCGCGCGCCGAGCTCTCGGGCGGGCTGCTCCAGGGCCTGCGGTGGGTCGAGGCGAACACGCCGAGCGACGCCGTCCTCGCCGCGAGCAGCGAGCGGCTGATCACCGATCCCGCGCCGCGCTACGCCCACTACTCCGCGTTCTCGCAGCGGCGCGTCCTCGTCGAGGGATGGGCGGTCACCGGCAGCGACGAGACGGTCGGCGCGCGCGTGCGGCTCAACCGCGCGATCTTCGAGGGCGCCGACCAAGCTGCGCTCGCGACCGCGATGCGCGACTACGGCGTCACCCACCTCGTGATCGACAGACGCGAGCACGGCGCCAACCCCGCACTCGCCCGCCTGGCGCCACTCGTCTACTCGAATCCCGACGTCGACGTCCACGCCCTCCGGTGAGACGCGCGCGATCGCTACAACGCTTCGCCGTCGATCAGGTGCTTGAAGAAGAGGTCGGCCGTCGCGCCGTTGCCGTCGAACGGGAACTCGGATCCGGTCGCCCGCAGGACGCGCCAGCGGGGAGGCTCAAGGCCGGGCAGGGATAGACCGATGGCGAGGGAAGTCACCCCCCATGACCACCCCTTCCCTACCGCTGCTGCTTCCGATCTGGCTCGAAGGGCGGGCCGGGCTCGAGCTCGCCGAGCTGATGAGCAGCCCGCTGTTCTACGGCGCGAGCGTTCGGGATGGCGGCGGCTCTCCGGTGCTGCTGGTGCCGGGCTTCCTGCTCGGCGACGACTCGCTCGGTCTGATGACGAGCTGGCTGCGGCGCACCGGGTACCGCACCGAGAGCTCGGGCCTCGTCTACAACGTCGACTGCTCGGAGGCATCGGTCCGGCGCGTGGCCGACCGGGTCGAGCGCCTCGCCGAGCGCGCGGGGCGGCGGGTCGCGATCGTCGGCCAGAGCCGCGGTGGGCTCTACGCGCGGGTGCTGGCGGTGCGGCGCCCCGACCTCGTCGCCGGGATCGTCACACTCGGATCACCGGTCATGGTGCCCGCGGCGGTGCATCCCGTGATGGTCGCCCAGGCCGCGGCGATCGCCTCGCTCGGGCTCTTCCAGGCCCCCGGCGTGCTCAGCTGGCAGTGCGTCGACGGCGCCTGTTGCCGCAGCTTCTGGGCCGATCTCGCAGCCCCCTTTCCCGACACGGTCGGCTACGAGTCGATCTACTCGCGCACCGACGGGATCGTCGACTGGCACGCGTGCCTCGACCCCGCTGCGGCGCATCGGGAGGTCGACTCGAGCCACTACGGGATGAGCGTCAACGTGGCTGTCTACGAGCTGATCGCGGCCGCCCTCGCGAGCTTTCCGGCGTCGGCGGGTTGATTCCACCGCTGCTTGCGGGAAGAGCCGGTGAGTTAACCCACAAGTCACACACCCGAGACGGGGCGTGTCTAAGACTGCGTGGCTATGAGCACGAACTCGCGCAGGTTGTCCGCAGTGGCAGCTCGACCCGACGCGCAGATGTCGGTCACGAAGTACCGCGAGCACGCCGGTGACTACGACCTCGCGAGCGCCGGAGCGCAAGGGGTTCGGGCATGGGCGGTAAGGCAACTCGGCCTGCGCCCGGGCGACGTCGTGCTAGACGTCGGCTGCGGCACCGGGCTCAACTTCGGGCTGATCGGCGAGCGGGTCGGCGCCGAGGGTCAGGTCGTCGGCATCGAGCTCTGCGGAGCGATGCTCGAGCCGGCACAGGAGCGGCTCGACGCCTGCGGATGCGCCGGCGCGCTGGTCGAGTCCACGGTCGAGCACGCGGCCATCCCGACGATCGCCGACGCCGCCCTCTTCTCCTACACCCACGACGTCATGCGCTCGCCGGTTGCGCTCGAGAACGTCTTCAGCCACCTGCGACCGGGCGCTCGCGTCGCCGCGGCCGGACTGATGCGGCCCCCGCTGTGGTCGCCGATCGGCGGCTACGTGCAGCGCCTCGGGCGCGAGTACGCCACGACGCTCGAGGGCTTCGACCGACCTTGGAGCCATCTCGAGCGCTTCCTGCCCTACCTCGAGGTCGAGGAGCAGATCGGGCTCGGCGGCGCGTACGTCGCCTGGGGCAAGGTCATGCGCGAGCGCTGACCTCGTCGCGCGCGGGCATCGCTGCCTGCGCGCCCGGTCGCGTGGTCGAGACAGCGGCCGCGCGCACCGCGAAGCGCACGGCGTCCTCGAGCGGCGTCTCGCGAGCGAGCGCGTCGGCGAGGGCGCCGCAGAAGCAGTCCCCCGCGCCCGTCGTGTCGACGGCCTCGACGGTCGGGGCCGCGACGTGCGTCGAGGACCCTCGCTCGACCAGGAGCGCTCCCTCCGCCCCCAGCGTGACGACCACCGCACGGGGCCCCTCGATCGAGCGAGCGAGCCGCTCAACCGCGGCGAGCGACCCTGGAGCCGGGACACCGGCCAGCTCGGCGAGCTCAGATCGGTTGGGCACGAGCACGTCTACTGCCGCCAGCAGCTCGAGCGGCAGCCGGTCGGTGGGCGCCGGAGCGGGATTGAGGATCACGGTGCCCGTCGCGAGCGTCGCCGCCTCGATGCTCGCCTCGAGTGGGATCTCGAGTTGCAGCAGCACGACAGCGGCGCGCTCGACCAGGGGCGCGGCGGCCTTGACGTCGGCGGCGCCGACGCGGGCGTTCGCGCCTGAGGAGACGACGATGATGTTCTCGCCGTTCGGGTCGACCGTGATCAGGGCGATCCCCGTCGGCGTCTCTGTCGTCTCCACGACCGCGGCGTAGTCGACGCCGTAGTCGTTGAGCGCGGCCCGCAGGGTCCGCCCGGCGTCGTCCTCGCCTACGCGCCCCACCATCGCGACGCGCTGGCCGAGCCGTGCAGCCGCCACCGCCTGATTGGCGCCCTTGCCTCCGGGCGTGCGGAAGGAGTCGGCGCCGATGATCGTCTCGCCGGGCCGCGGGTGGCGCGGCACCGCCACGACGATGTCCATGTTGAGGCTCCCGACGACGACGACCGCGACGGGCGGAGCGGCCGACTCGTTCAACGCCCAGCCCGCCGCGGTCGACTCCCCGCGCGGGTGAGGGCGGCGAGCCTCACCCGGGCGCTCAGGGCTACGACAAGAAAGTTGTCTCACAGGCAAAGCAATTGCCTCCCACGCAAACTCGTTGTCGTATCCCACAGCGACGCTACGGGCTATGTTCACGGCGATGGCGGACAATCGTCCCCTGATCGCGCTCACTATCGGCGACCCCGCCGGTGTCGGGCCGGAGATCGCTGCACGCGCGCTGGCCGAGAGCTCGACGCACGAGCTGATGCGCCCGCTGCTGGTGGGCGATGCGGAGGTGATGGGGCAGGTGGTGAGCGGAGCGGAGCTCGACCTCGACGTGCGTCCGATCGCCGCGGCGGACGAGCTCTCGGGCGAGCCCGGTGTGGTCGAGGTGCTCGATCTCGACAACGTCGACGACGTCACGTTCGGCGCGGTCGACCCGCAGTGCGGCCGCGCCGCCGTCGCCTACATCGAGCGGGCGTGCGAGCTCGCCCGCGACGGCGACGTCGACGGCATCGTCACGGGGCCGATCAGCAAGGAGGCGATCAAGGCGGGCGGCTCGACCTTCCCCGGTCACACCGAGATGCTGGCCGACCTGCTCGGCGTCCCCGAGGACGACGTGGTCACCATGTTCGCGCTCGAGCAGATGCGGATCTTCTTCCTCACCCGTCACCACCCGCTGACGGCGGCGATCGCCCAGGTGACGACCGAGCGGGTGCATTCGGGTCTCGTGCGCGTGAACGAGCTGCTCGGCGAGCTCGGCGTCGACTCGCCCCGGATCGCGCTCGCGGCGCTCAACCCCCACGCCGGCGAGAACGGCATCCTCGGCAGCGAGGAGGGCGACATCCTCGAGCCCGCCGTCGAGCTGGCGCGGGCCGACGGCGTCGACGTGACCGGGCCGGTGCCCGCCGACTCGGTCTTCTGGCAGGCGCGGCAGGGTCACTACGACGGGGTGATCTCGCTCTACCACGACCAGGGCCACGTGGCGGCGAAGACCGTCTCCTTCTTCGGCGTCGTCTCGGTCACGCTCGGGCTGCCCGTGGTCCGCACCGCCGCCGAGCACGGCACCGCCTTTGACATCGCCGGTCGCTGGATCGCCGATCCAGGCGGTCAGCTCGAGGCGATGCGCGTCGCCGCCGAGCTCGCCCCCGTGGTGCGCCGCGTGCGCGCCGGGGCCTCCGGCTAAGCGCGCGCGGCGCGGCGCAGCAGCCCACGCTCGTGCAGCAGCTCGGCGAGCTGAACGGCGTTCGTCGCCGCTCCCTTGCGCAGGTTGTCGGACACGATGAAGAGGTTGAGGCAGCGCGGATGCGAAGGGTCACGGCGGACGCGGCCGACCAGCACGTCGTCGCGCCCCTCGGCCTCGGTCGCGAGCGGGTAGATCGCCCGCGCCGGCTCGTCGAGGACGACGACACCTGGCGCCGCCGCGAGCAGCTCGCGGCAGCGGTCCGGCTCGAGCGGGTCGCGCGTCTGCACGTTGACCGACTCCGAGTGGCCGACCCGCACCGGCACCCGCGTGCAGGTCGCCGAGATGCCGATGTCGGGCTGCATGAGGATCTTGCGGGTCTCGTTCTCGAGCTTGTGCTCCTCGTCGGTGTAGGCGTCACCCTCTTTGAAGCTGCCGGCCTGGGGCAGCACGTTGAAGGCGATCGCGTGCGGGTAGGCGACGGGTGCCTCGGGTGCCATCTCGTGCAGAGCGCGGTGGGTCGAGTCGAGCAGCTCGTCGACGGCGCGCTTGCCGGTGCCCGACACCGACTGCTGGGTCGTGATCACGAGGCGCTCGATGCCGGCGGCATCCTGGATCGGCTTGAGCGCGACGACCATCTGCATCGTCGAGCAGTTCGGGTTGGCGACGATCCCGCTGTGGCCAGCGAGAGCGTCCGGGTTGACCTCCGCCACGACCAGCGGCACGTCGTCGTGCATGCGCCAGTGCGAGGAGTTGTCGACCACGACCGCGCCCGCCTCCACGAAGCGCGGCGCCCACTCGGCGCTCGTGCCGCCGCCCGCCGACATCAGCACCAGATCGAAGCCCTCGACCGCGTCCTCCGAGAGGGCGCGCACGATCAGCTCGTCGCCGCCGAAGGGGATCGCCGTGCCGGCCGAGCGCTCGCTCGCGAGCGCCACTACCTCGCCGGCCGCGAATCCGCGCTCCTCCATCACCGCCAGGATCGTCGAGCCGACGACGCCTGTCGCCCCGACCACCGCGACCCTCACGAGGAGACCACCGGGCGGTGCACGCCCTGAACGTCCTCGCGGCGGACGGCGTCGGCCCCGAGCTCGAAGGCCGTGTGCAGCTCGCGCACTGCGCGCGCGACGTCCGCCTCGCGTACGACGCACGAGATCTTGATCGGCGAGGTCGAGATCATCTCGATGTTCACGCCCGCCGCGCCGAGCACCGAGAAGGCCTTTGCGGCGACGCCCGGATGGCTCCTCATCCCCGCTCCGACGAGCGACACCTTCCCCATCGCGGGGTCGGAGGCGATCGCGCCGATGCCGAGCTCCTCGACGAGCGGATCGAGCGCGTCGTGGGCGCCGCGGATGTCGTCGCGCGGGACGGTGAAGGACATGTCCGCGCGCTGGCCCTCGCTCTGCGGCTCGTTCTGGATGATCATGTCGACGTTCACGTTCGCCTTGGCGAGCGCGGTCATCACGCGGCCGGCGATGCCGGGGCGATCCGGGAGGCCGGTGAGCGTGACGCGGGCCTCGTCGGTCGAATGGGTGACGGCGGTGACGAGCGGGCGTTCCATGGTCTCCTCCTCGGTCAGCACGAAGGTACCGGCTCCGTCCTCGAAGGAGGAGCGGCAGTGGATGCGCACGCCGTGGTTGCGCGCGTACTCGACGGCGCGCAGTTGCAGGACGCCCGCGCCCGAGGCGCTCATCTCGAGCATCTCCTCGAAGGAGACCGTCGAGAGCTTGCGCGCGTCGGGGACCATGCGAGGGTCGGCGGTGAAGACGCCGGCGACGTCGGTGTAGATCTCACAGAGCTCGGCGTCGACGGCCGCGGCGAGCGCGACCGCGGTGGTGTCCGAGCCCCCGCGGCCCAGCGTGGTGACGTCGCGGGCGGTCGATACGCCCTGGAAGCCGGCGACGAGAACGATGGCGTCGGCGTCCAGGCCGTCGTGGATGCGATCGGCCCGGACCTCGAGGATCCGGGCCTTCGTGTGCGACGTGTCTGTCACGATCCCCGCCTGGGAGCCGGTCAGCGAGATCGCCCGGTGCCCGAGATCGTTGATCGCCATCGCACACAGCGCACAGGACTGGCGCTCGCCGGTCGAGAGGAGCATGTCCATCTCACGCGGATCCGGGGAGTCGGAGATCTCCTGCGCAGCACGGATGAGCTCGTCCGTCGTCTTGCCGCGGGCCGAGAGCACGGCGACCACGCGGTGGCCCTCCTCGCGCTTGGCGACGATGCGCTGGGCAGCGCGCCTGATGCGCTGCGCGTCGGCGACGGACGTGCCGCCGAACTTCATGACCACGGTGCCTGACATCGGGTTCGGAGCCTAGATGAGTCGTTTCCTGCTTTTGGCGTGCGCCGCGCTGCTGCTGCTGCTGGCCGGATGCGGCGACGGTGGGGGCGACGGGGGCGACGGCGGGGGCGGGCACGCGACGGCGGTGAACCCACCGTCCTCACCGTTTCCGCTCACGGTGGTGACCGCACCCGCCGTGCCGGCGCGCCCGCCGCGCCCGCC
>JACCXP010000055.1 GCA_013696905.1 Thermoleophilaceae bacterium | reverse complement strand
GCAGCTCGGTGAAGACCTCCTTGCCGTCGTCCGACTTCATGTTGAGCGTGAGACTGCGCTTGTTGCAGTTCAGCATCGTGAAGTACAGGCTGTCGACATCCGGGATGTCGCGCAGCTGCGAGCGCGTTACGTCACCGCGCCCCGGCGGCTCGATCTTGATCACGTCCGCGCCCATCCAGGCCAGCAGCTGAGTGCATACCGGCCCGGCCTGGACGTGGGTCATGTCGACTACGCGAACGCCCTCGAGCGCCTTTTCGGTCATCGGCCAGTCTCCTTACTTGTACATCGTCTGGTTCATCGTCCCGGGCGCGAAGGCGTTCGGGTCGACCCACACGTTGATCAACGAGGGCTTGCCCGACTCGCGCGCTCGCTGGAGGGCGGGCGCGATCTGGCTCGGCTCGCGTACCTCCTCGCCGTAGCCGCCGAGCATCTTGGCGAACTCGTCGTACTTGACGTCGCCGAGCTTGTTGCCGACGTCGCCGCGAGCCTCGCCGAAGCGCTGGATCTGCCCGTAGCGGATCTGGTTCATGTACGAGTTGTTGCCGACGACGCCGATGAACGGCAGGTCGAAGCGGACCATCGTCTCGAAGTCCCAGCCGGTGAGGCTGAAGGCCCCGTCACCGAACAGGCAAACGACCTCGCGGTCCGGACGCGCGACCTTGGAGGCCATCGCGAACGGCACACCGACCCCGAGCGTCCCGAGCGGGCCCGGGTCCATCCAGAGGCCGGGGCCCTTCGGCTGCACGACGCCACCAGAGAACGTGACGATGTCGCCGCCGTCGCCGATGTAGAGGGTGTTGTCGGTCAGGAACTCGTTGATCTCGTGGCACAGGCGCAGGGGGTGGATCGGCGCCGTGTCCTGCTGGAGCTTCGGCAGGCGCTCCTCGGTCTTCTTCTGCTCCTCCTCACGCAGCGCCTTGAGCCAGGGCTCGCGGTTGCGCGCGCTCTCGTCCGAGTGCCGCCCAGAGGCGGCCTCGGTGACGGCGGCGAGGATCGCGCCGACGTCGCCGACGAGCCCGAGGTCGATGTCGCGGTTCTTGCCGACCGTCTTGTAGTCCATGTCGATCTGGACGACCGTCGCCTCCTTGCGCAGGCGCTTGCCGTAGCCGAGGCGGAAGTCCATCGCCGTGCCGACGATCACGATCACGTCGGCGTTGTTGAACGCCCAGCGCCGCGAGAGCTGAAAGTGGTGCGGATCGCCTGGCGCGAGCGTGCCGCGGCCGGCGCCGTTCATGAACGCGGGGATGTTCAGCGTCCGGACGAACTCGATCGCCGCTTCCGATCCGCGCGAGGTCCAGACCTGGTTGCCGAGCAGCACGCAGGGCGTCTCGGCGTTGACGAGGATGTCGGCCAGGCGATCGATGTCGGCCGGGTCGCCGGTGCTCTTGGTCGAGGCACGATAGTGGCCGGGCTCGGGCACGACCGCGTCGGAGATGTCGACCTCGGCGTCGAGGATGTCGCGCCCGATCTCGAGATAAGCCGGGCCGGGGGCGCCGCCCATCGCCTCGCGGAAGGCCATCGCGACCATGTCGGCCACGCGCTCGGTGGTGACCACGCTCGAGGAGAACTTCGTGATCGGCTCCATGATGCTCACGTGCGGCAGGTCCTGAAGCGATCCCATCCGATGCTGGTTGAGCGCGCCCTGCCCGCCGATCAGCAGCATCGGGCTCTCCGCGCGCAGGGCGTTCGCGACGCCCGTGACGGCGTCGGTCGTGCCGGGGCCGGCGGTCACGACTGCGCAGCCGGGCCGACCGGTCACGCGCGCGTATCCGTCGGCGGCGTGCGCCGCGACCTGCTCGTGACGGACGTCGATGATCTTGATGCCCTCGTCGATGCAGCCGTCGTAGATGTCGATGATGTGGCCGCCGCAGAGCGTGAAGATCGCGTCGATCCCCTCGGCCTTGAGGGCCTTCGCGACCAGGTGGCCGCCCGAGATCGTCGTGCGCTCAGACGTGTCGGGTGCGGGCGGTGCCTCTTCTTCCAGTACAGGGGTCTTGATGGTCAACGCTGGGCTCCTTCCTCTGCCTCAGTGCTCGATTGCAGCGAGGTGACGACTGGCATTAGGTGCGGGCGGGCGATCATATGCTGATCTGACATCAGAGCTCGACGGTCCGCTCGACGTGCTTTGCGAGCTGCAGCGCGTGGTCTCGCACCAGGCCTTCGGAGAGCTCCGCGTGCCGGGCCTCGAGCGCCTCGATGATGTGCATGTGATCGACGATCGACCGCTCGGCGCGGTCGTCCTCGGCGATCGTGCGCCCGCGGATGGCGCGCACGTGCACGAGCAGGCTCTTGGCCATCGAGTCGATCAGCGGCGAGTGCGCAAGCTCGATGATCCGCTGGTGGAAGCGTAGGTTGGCCGCCGAGTACTCGTTCAGGCGGGCACGAACTCCACCGTCCTCGAAGATCGCGAACGGCGCGCGCAGGGCGCCGATCTCGGCGTCGCTCGCTCGCTCGCATACGAGCCGGGCGGCCATGCTCTCGAGCGCCGCCCAGACCGTGATCATCTCGATGATCTCGGCCTTGCTCTTGCGCACGAGGTATGCGCCCCGGCGGGGCACGATCCGGACCAGCCCCTCGTGCTCGAGTCGGGCGAACGCCTCGCGCACAGGGGTGCGACTCACGCCCAGGTCGGCGGCCAGGCGCTTCTCGTCGAGGCGCAGGTCGGCGTCCGAGTGGTAGACGTCCATCGACAGGAAGGCGTTGCGAAGCGCCGTGTAGGTGAGCTGGGCGACGCTTGCCTCGGGCGCGAGCGCGGGCAGGACGAGCGAGCCGTTGAGCCGCTCGGGGATCAACTCCTCCGCGGTCGCCACGGACGCCTGCTTCATCTCCCCATCTCCCCCGTCGCCATCGAGCGCGCAAGGTATCCGAAATGCCGATTCCCTGCATTTTGGACCGTGCCTCGCCTCCACACGGGCGTAGAGTGCCAGCGGTGCTTGCCCGCTACAACCGGCTGTTCGCCTCCGACGGGCACTGCGTCGATGTCGCGGTCGACCACGGGCTCGCGGGCGCGGTCGTCCCGGCGGCCGCGAGCGAGAGCGTGCGCAAGGTCATCGGCGCGCTTGTCGACGCCGGGCCGGACGCGGTCCAGCTGTCGCCCGGGCAGGCGCCGCTGCTGCAGCTCCATCCCGGCCCGGACAAGCCGGCGCTCGTCATGCGCGCCGACGTCACGAATGCCCACTCAGCTCGGGCGCCGGGCTTCCTCTACTCGGAGCTCGTCGACGACGCGGTCGGCCGGGCCGTGCGCATGGATGCCGCCTGCGTGGTAGCCGACCTGATCCGAGCGCCCGACGAGCCGCGGCTGGAGCAGGCGTGCCTGCGCAACGTGAGCCGGCTCAAGGCGGACTGCGAGCCCGCCGGCATGCCGCTGATGGTCGCTTCGCTCGTGACGGCGCCGGGCAACGCGCTAGAGGACACCGCTCGGCTGGTTCGGCAGGCAGTGGAGCTCGGCGCCGACATCGTCGCCGTCGCGGCGACGGGTGACGTCGGCGAGTACCGCCGCGTGGTCGAGATGGCGAGTGATCGTCCCGTGCTGGCGCGCGTCGAGGGCCCGCAGAGCGAAGAAGAGCTCCTGCGGCGCGTCGAGGAGCTGATGCGCCAGGGCGCGGCCGGGATCGTGGACGCGAGCGACTTGACGAAGAGCGCGGCCACGACGCAGGCGCTGATGGCCGTAGTGCACGCGGGCATGACCGCCGACGACGCTCTGCTCGCACTGGATGCCTGAAACCGTCTAGTCGAGCGCAGCGCTCCTCCCCGACCCCGTCCGGGCGAGCAGCAGCCCGACCGCCACGGCGACGAGCTGGAGCAGGGCCGCGACGATGATCGTGCCGCCGGCTCCGAGCGCCCCGACCGCCGGGCCTGACAGCGCCGCACCAATCGCAAAGGCGCCGATCTTGAGCGACGCGGCGGTCGTGAAAACCTGGCCGTAGAGCGCGCGCGGGGTGCGCTGCTGGCGTACCGCGTAGGTCGCGGCCAACGCGGGCCCGTCGGTCAGGCCCGCCAGCGCGACGAGCGCGAGCGCCGCCGCGAGCGAGCCCGCCAGCGGCCACAGCAGCATCAGCGCCCCCAGCCCGCTCACGCCGGCGAGCACGATCGCCTCCGAGCGCCAGCGCGCCTGCAGTCGAACCAGTGCCAGCGCGCCTCCGATCGAGCCCGCGGCGAAGGCGGCCCACAGGTAGCCAGCCGCGCTCTCGTCGACGCCGAGCGAGCGCGCGGCGAAGAGCGGAAAGGCGACCGTCAGCAGGCCGAAGCCGACCATGCTCGTGACGCCGGTGGCCGTCACGCTGCGCAGGACCGACTCGGTGGCGAGCTGGCGCATGCCGGCGAGCGCCGTCGCGAGCAGCGTCCCCCCCTGGCCGCCGCGCTCGCCGTCGAGCGACGGGATGCGCAGGATCATCGGGATCGCGGCGAGCGTCAGCGCGGCCTCGGTCGCGACGGCGGCCTCCGCGCCCAGGAAGCCGGCGAGCACGCCGGCGAGCGCCGGCCCGATCACGAGCGCAGTGTTGAGGCTCGACGCCTCGGCTGCGTTGGCGGGCGCAAGCAGCTCCTCGGGCACGAGCACCGGGATCATGCTCGCGAGGCCGCCGAACGAGAGCGGGAAGGTCAGCCCGGCGGCGAGCACGAGCAGCGGCAACACCCAGCCGGGGACACTCCCCGCGAGCGCCAGCAGCGCGACCAGCCCTGCTGCGATCACCAGCCGGTCGAGCACGAGCAGCCAGCGCCGGCGGCCGGTGAGGTCGATGTAGGCGCCTAGCAGCGGGCCCGAGACGAGGCTCGGGAGGGTGACCGCCGCTACGGTCGCCCCCGCAAGGGCCGCGGAGCCCGTGCGCTCCAGCACGAGCAGCACGACCGCCACCGAGAACATCTCGTCGGCGAGCCGAGCCACCGTGCCACCGGTGACGAGCGCCGGCCAGCCCGGCTGGCGGGCGAGCACGCGCAGGGTCGGGTCTTGGGCCATGGTCGTACGGTACGTTCGCCAAGGGCTCTCATAGGCGCCGGCGGCCCGGCGGCGCCCTCGCTGTCATCCTTGGCGCGTGGCGACACCGCTCGACTCGATCGACGCGATGGCGCGCGGACTCGAGTCGGCCGGCTACCTGGCCGGAGAGTCGGCGGCGCTCGTGTCCTACCTCGCCGCGCAGCTTGGGAAGCCCGTGCTGGTGGAAGGGCCGGCCGGGGTCGGCAAGACCGAGCTCGCCAAGGCGCTCGCCCGCGCCACCGGGCGCCGGTTGATCCGCCTGCAGTGCTACGAGGGCCTCGACGAGGCGAAGGCGCTCTACGAGTGGAACTACCGCAAGCAGCTCCTGCGCATCCAGGCCGAGGCCGACGGCACGGCCTGGGACCGCGTGCAGGACGACATCTTCGGCGAGGAGTTCTTACTGACCCGCCCGCTGCTCGAGGCGATTGCCGCCGACGAGCCGGTCGTGCTGCTGATCGACGAGATCGACAAGGCCGACCAGGAGTTCGAGGCGATGCTGCTCGAGGTCCTGTCCGACTTCCAGGTCTCGATCCCGGAGCTCGGGGTCATCGAGGCCCGGTCGCGCCCGCTGGCGCTGCTGACTTCCAACAACTCGCGCGAGCTGACCGAGGCGCTCAAGCGCCGCTGCCTGTACCTGTGGCTCGACTACCCCGACGCCGCACGCGAGCTCGAGATCGTCCGACTGCACGCGCCCGAGCTGTCGGAGACGATCGCGCGCCGGCTCGTGGAGGTGGTGCATCGCGTGCGCGAGCTCGACCTCAAGAAGCCGCCCTCGATCGCGGAGTCGATCGACTGGGCGCGGGCGCTGCTGCTGCTCGGAGCGCAGGACCTCGACGAGGCCGTCATGCGCCAGACGATGAGCATCATCGTGAAGCACCGCACGGATCTCGACGTGGTCGCCGCGCGACTTGGCGTGAGCCTTGGGGACCGGTTGCTCGCCGCCGGCACCACCACAGCCTGAATCGAGCGACCTGAGCGGCGTGCGCCGCTTTCGGTCATCCTGCAGGGCATGCATCAGACCGACCTCCACCTCGAGCCCAACGAGGCCTCCGACCTGTGCCCGGTGTTCGACGCCGACCTGCTGGCCAGACGAGGCTGGGACCGTGCCTTCGTGACCGTGCTCGACCAGGCGCCCGTGGAGGAGGCGATCGCCGTGCTCGCGCACGCGGCGGGCGCCGACCTGGGCGAGGGCTGGGACGCGCTGCGGATCGCCGCGCGGGCCACTAAGGCCGCGGGCCGGACAGGGGACGCCGAGGCGTGCGCACGGCGGCGGGGCTGGATCGTCGTGCTCGGCTCGCAGTTCGGCGACAAGTCGGGGCCACTCGACCCACGGCGCTCCTGGGTGGCGCGCGTGCGCGAGGAGTCGCTCGTCGAGGCGCTCGACGGCGGCCGCGCCAAGGTCGAGATCGCACGGCTGCGCTTCGGCCTGCATCGCGCGGTCAACGACGCGCTGGCCGCGGGCGGCGTCGACTTGATCGAGCTCGGCCCGCTGGCTCGCCGAGCCTATATCGACGCCACGATCGTGCGTGGGGCGAGCGAGGCCAAGCGCTGGTCGGGCCGGGTGACCTCGGCCGACCAGCCGATAAACGTCGAGGGCGCCGACTTCCGCGCCGACGGCCGGCTGCTACTGGGGCTGCGCTATCCCGTCAGCGCCGAGGGACACCCCCTTCTCGTAGAGCTCGACGACGTGCACGCGCTCTTCGAAGACCCCGACGCCGTGCCGCGCGTCACGAACGTGTGGGTGCTCGAGGACGTGGGCAGCGCGCAGGAGCCGGCCGGCGTCCGAGCGCTCCACGCCGAGGGCATCGACCGCTTCGACGCCGTGGTCGGCGACCTCGACGCCGCCGGCAAGGGCGCCCTCATCCTCGAGGACCACCCCGAGGGCGGCCTTGCGCGTTCCGAGCACGTACGCTTCACGCTGCCGCTGGTCGCGGGCGGAGGCTCTGTGAGCAGCGAGCGCGTCCACGACTTCGGTGACGTCCGCCGGGTCGAGGGCGTGGCGCTTGCAGCCGATGGACACGCGCACTTTGTGATCGACAACGACGGCCACGTGGGACTGCGCACACTGGTGCTCGAATGACGGGCCGCATGGCCCCGCGCCGGACGAGGTAGGAAGCGAACGATGCATCAGCCGGCTCCGGTCGCTCGCTTCCTTCGAAACCGCCGTGGCGGCGCGCTCGGCCACCTCAGGCAACTGCGCGGGCAGGCACGTGCCGACGCCGTGCGGCGGCTGCTCACGCGCGGGACCGCCACGAACGGCTCCGGTCCTGAGCCGCCCCAGGCGCAGGCCGCCCGGGCCCAGCCCGCGCAAACCGATGCGCCGCGCGTGAGGGGCTACCACCTTCACGACAACGAGCACCTGGCGGCGGCCGTGCGCCGCGCCGCGCGCGAACAGCTCGACGACGCGATCGAACAGCTCACCGAGGCGATCGACGACGACCCGGTCACCGCCGTGCACGAGGCGCGCAAGAGCCTCAAGAAGGAACGGGCGCTGCTGCGGCTGGTCAGCGACTCGTTCGCGCCTGCCGTCTACCGCCGCGAGAACCGCGCACTGCGCGACGCCGGCCGGCGTCTGTCGGGGCCACGCGACGCCGACGTGCTGGTCGAGGCGATCGACGGCCTCGCCGAACGCTGCGCCGCCCGGCTGCCGGCCTCGACGTTCGCCCAGGTGCGGACGGTGCTGGTCGGCGACCAGTTGCGCGCCCGCGCCGCTGCCGCCGCCGACCATGGAGCGGTCGAAGGGGTCGTCGCCGAGCTGCGCGGCGCACGTGCCCGGATCGAGGACTGGCCGGTCGCCGGCGACGAGTTCGCGGTCATCGACGGCGGCCTCGCCCGTGCCTACGCGCTCGGCGCCGAGCGCTTCGAGCAGGTCCTGCGCAAGCCGAGCGTCGAGAACCTGCACGAATGGCGCAAGCGAGTCAAGGACCTCTGGTACCACCTGAGGATCGTCAAGCCGATGTGGCCGGCGGTGCTCGGCGGCCAGGTCAAGCAGGCGTCAGAGCTCGCCGACCTGCTCGGCGAGGACCACGACCTCGCCGTCCTCGACCAGCAGCTCGCCGAGCCAACTCTCGCCCGGCGCGTCGTGGCCGACCTGCGCCCGCTGCGCGAGCTGATCGATCGTCGCCGCCTGGAGCTCCAGGCCCGCGCCCGCTTTCTCGGCATGCGCCTCTACGCCGACCGCCCGCGCGCCTATCCCCGCCGCATGAGGAGGCTGTGGGAGGCGTGGCGCGCCGAGGGCGCACAGCCGCCGGAGATCTGGAGCTGACGAGCCGGCGCGGGGAGCGCCGGCTCGCTCACAGCTCGCCGAGCTCGCGACGCTCCCAGGGCGAGCGAACGAACGCAGCTCCCCGCTTGCCGCCGATCGCCAGCACGGTGGTCCCTGCGGCGCGGGCCACTGCGCGGCGCGCGAGCGACGGGTCGCGCACGAACACGAACGTGCCTGCGGGCGCGTCGACCTCCTCGCCCCCGATCCGGAACGTGGCGCCGCCGGACGCGACGAAGTAGAGCTCCTCGTGGTCCGGACCGACCTCGTCATGGTCCTCTATCACCAGCTCGCCCTCGGTCGGCGCGACGAAGGTGTTGACCCCGAACGCCTCGATGCCGAAGTGGTGGCGCACCGGCTTCCACTCGACGGGGTCGCCGTCGGGCACGGTCGCGATCTCGTCCAACCTCGCGACGCCGAAGAGCCGCTGCTCGGGCGTGCCGTCCGAGCGACCGGTCACGAGGCCACCCGCAGCTCTCGCCGGCGGGCCGCCGTCCGGGTCGCGAGGCCGGTCCCGCCATCGCCCGCCGGCGGCTCGGGCCAGAGCTGCGACGCGCGCACCTCGAGCAGCGACACGAGCCATGCCGAGGGCTCGAACGGATTCGCGACGCTTGCGCGCGAGCGAAGGCCGAGGGCGGCGCGGGGGATCCCCTCCACCTCACCGACGAGCAGCGGCGCCTCGGGCAGCGGCCGCGAGTCGAGCTCGGCGAGGCGCCTGAGCAGCGGCAGATCCCCGGGACGGGCGAGATGGATGGTCACGCTCGCGTGCGAAGAGGCCCCGGCCCCCGCGTGCCGCCTCGTCAGACGTCCAAGCAGGCCTTGGAGCACGCCCTCCTGCGCCCGAGCCGCGGCCCGCGACCGGCGCGTCGCGGCGGCCTGCTCGCGCAACGTGCGCTGATGCTCCGCGGCCACAAGCTCACTGAACGTCGTTGGAAGCATGACCTCTCCTGTCGTCCGCTGTAACTTTCAAACCACTTTAGAGGGTTATGCATAACCTGTCAATGGCATACGGTGGTGACGTGGCTACTTTGAAGAAAGAGACGGCACCCGACGAGCTCGAGCTCGTGCGGGCGTTCGTCAACACCGCCGACCTCGAGGACGACGAGGAGGAGCTCGACTCGCCGGCCGCCTTCAAGGCCTGGCTGCTCGAGGTGGGCCTGCTCGGCCGGGGAGCCGATGTCGTCGAGCCCGACTTGAGGCGGGCGATCGACGTGCGTGAGGCGCTGCGCGCGCTGCTGGTCGCGAACGCCGGGGGTGCGCTCGACCCCCGCGCGCCGGTGACTCTCGACCAGGCTGCCCGCCGCGCCGGCCTCGCGCTTCGGTTCGCGCCTGGAGGCACGTCGCGGCTCGAACCCGCCGCCGCGGGAGTCGACGGCGCGATCGGACAGATCCTTGCGCGAGTCGCCGAGGCGATGTCCGATGGCTCTTGGGCGCGCCTCAAGGCCTGTCGGCGCGAGACCTGCGCGTGGGCGTTCTACGACCACACGAAGAACCACTCCGGCGTGTGGTGCGAGATGGCCGTCTGCGGCAACCGCGCGAAGGCCGAGGCGTACCGTCGCCGCCAGGCGGAGGCCTAGCTCTAGCGTGCGACCCGTGCCGAAGCAGTCCGGCCTGACAGAGCGACTGCTCGAGCTCGCGGACGAGTTGCGCCGGGAGGGTGTCGCGCTCGGGACGTCGGAGCTGCTCGACGCCGTGCACGCGCTCGGCGCCGTCAGCTGGACCGATCCGCTGCGGTTTCGCGAAGCTCTCGCCGCGACGCTCGCGAAGTCGCCCGAGGACCGGCGCCGGTTCGAGCTCGTGTTCGAGCGCTTCCTGTTCCGAGCGGTGGAGCGCGCGGCGATCGAGCAGGACGCGAGTGAAGGACCGCTCGAGGGCGGCGAGCGCCTCGACCTCGCGGAGCTCCGCGAGCGGATCCGGGCGGCGCTCAGGGACGGCGCCGACACGGGCACCCTGCGCGATCTGGCCCGCCTCGCGATCGCCGCCCTGTCGCGCTCCGGCGAAGGGTCGAAGGCGGTCGGCGTCGACCTGCAACGCATCCGCAGGGCACTCGAGCTGCGCACCGGCGAGGAGGGCCGGTCGCCCGCGCCGGGCGACCCGGGGGCGCCCTCGGCCGAGCGCCTCCAGCCGTTCGAGCGCCACCTTCGCCGCGAGCTCGAGCGCGGGGCGATCGACCGTACCGGGGCGCTGCCGCCGGCACGCTCCCTGCACGAATGGGATCGCGCGCTCCCGAGCGCGCCGCTCGGGGACCTCGCCGCCGTCCACCGCGTCGTCGCACAGCTGAGGCGCCGGCTGGCGAGCCAGGGCCACGAGCAGCGCGGTCGCGGTCGCTCAGGCGTGGTCGACGTGCGGCGCACGCTGCGCGCCTCGCTCGAGACCGGCGGCGTGCCGCTTCGGCTCAAGCACCGTCCGCACCGCCCGCGACGGCCCGAGCTGTTCGTGCTCTGCGATGTCTCGACGAGCGTGACGAGCGCAAGCGTCTTCTTCCTGTCCGTGCTGCACGCGCTGCACGACTCGTTTCGCAAGCTGCGCACCTTCGTGTTCGTGGAGCGGATCTCGGAGGTGACGGAGCTCTTCGAGCGCGAGCGCTCGTTCGCCACGGTCTCGCGCGCGATCGCCGCCGACGCAGGGGTCAGCGACGTCTCGGGCTACACCGACTACGGGCGCGTCTGGACGGAGTTCCTCGTGCAGGTGTCCGATGACCTCGCCCCGCGCTCGACCGTGATCGTGCTCGGCGACGCGCGCACCAACGGGCGCGAGCCGCGCGCGGATGCGCTTGCCGCGATCTCGGAGCGCGCCGGGCGCCTGTTCTGGATGAACCCGGAGCCACGGCTCTACTGGAACTACGGCGACTCAGTGATCGACGCCTACGCGCCGTGGTGTGACGGCGTGTTCGAGTGCTGGACGACGCGCCAGCTCGAGCTGTTCGTGAACGCCCTCGCCGACCCGCGCGTCGCTGCGCGCTAGTCTCCGCCGCGACTACTTACAGGGGGGCTCGCGTAGAGGCGGGCTGAGATAGCGCCCGCGACCTCCGAGTCGGCCGGCGCTGACCCTTCGAACCTGTGGGGTAATGCCCGCGAAGGGAGTTGCCGGTGACGACGAAGCTCGAGGCTCTGCGATCCGAGCCTCCTTCCCTGGCGCGGGAGGGCGTGGCGTTCGAGGGCGTCGGCCGCCACTACAGCTCCCGTCGCGGGGATACGGCGGCGCTCGAGGACCTCGACCTGCGCATAGGCAATGACGAGGTCGTGTCGGTGGTCGGGCCCTCCGGCTGCGGCAAGTCGACGCTGCTCGAGCTCGCGGCCGGACTCCAGGAGCCCGACTCGGGCGCCGTGCGCGTGGCGGGCTCAGGCGCCCCCGCCGGGCGGCTCGAGCGCACCGCCTACATGCCCCAGCGCGACGGGCTGCTGCCGTGGCGCAGCGCGCTCGACAACGCGGCGCTCGCGCTCGAGTGCGGCGGCGTCGGCCGCGCACAGGCGCGCCGGCGCGCCCGGCCTCTGTTCGCACGGCTCGGCCTCGAGCGCTTCGAGCGCGCCCTGCCCGGCGAGCTGTCGGGCGGCATGCGCCAGCGGGTGGCGTTTGCGCGCACGCTGCTCGCGGGCCGCGAGGTGCTGCTGCTCGACGAGCCGTTCGCGTCGCTCGACTCGATCACCCGTGCCGGCCTGCAGGAGTGGCTGGCGGCGATCCTGGCCGAGGAGCCGCGGACGGTGCTGCTCGTTACCCACGACGTCGAGGAGGCGCTCTACCTGGGCGACCGCGTGGTGGTGCTCTCGGCACGGCCCGGTCGCGTGGTCGCCGAGATCGCGGTCGAGCTCCGGCGACCTCGACCGCGTCGCGACGTCGTGACCGACCCCGCGTTCAGCGCGCTCCGCCAGCGCGCGCTCGAGGCGCTCGCGTGGTGAGGCGCTTCGGGCCGTCGCTCGCGCTGCTGCTCGCGGCGCTCGGCGCGTGGCAGGGCGTCGCCTCGCTCGCGGCCGTCGACGACCTCACGCTCGCCTCGCCGCTCGAGGCGGCCGGCGCCCTGCGCGCGGACTGGACGCTGCTGATGGAGAACGCCTGGATCACGCTCGTGGAGACGCTGCTCGGCCTCGCGATCGCGGTCGTCGGCGGGGCGCTGGCCGCCGTCGCGATGCACCTCGTGCGCCCGTTGCGGGACGCCGCCTACCCGCTGCTCGTGGCCTCGCAGGCGATCCCGCTCGTCGTGCTCGCGCCGCTGTTCGTGCTCGCATTCGACTACGGCATCGGCCCGAAGCTCGCGATCGTCGCGCTGATCTGCTTCTTCCCGATCACCGTCAACCTGCTCGACGGCCTGCGCTCGGTCGAGCCGGAACTGATCAAGCTGATGCGCTCGCTCGGAGCATCGCGCCTCATGACGCTGCGCAAGGTCGAGCTGCCGGCCTCGCTGCCGTCGCTCTTCTCGGGGCTGCGCGTGGCCGCCTCGGTGTCCGTGATCGGGGCGGTGTTCGGCGAGTGGGCGGGGGCTGAGGCTGGGCTCGGGCGCCTCGTGCTGCTCGGCAACAACCAGCTGCAGACGCCGCGCGTGTACGCAGGCGTGGTGCTGCTGACCGTGATGGCGCTGGCGTTGTTCGCGGCGGTGTCGCTGGCCGAGCGCGCAGCCGTGCCGTGGAAACGACATGGAGGAGCTACATGACCAGATGGCTGGCGGCCCTGCTCGCGCTGGCGCTGCTTGCGGGCTGCGGTGGCGGAGGGGCAGACGACGACGACAAGGCAAGCGCCGCACCGCGCAAGCTCGAGCTGATGCTCGACTACTTCCCGAACGCCGACCACGCGGGCATCTACGCCGCCGAGGCCGGCGGGCACTTCGCGCGGGCGGGCGTCGAGGTGGCTGTCCGCCAGCCGCCCGACCCGGCCGCGCCGCTCAAGCAGGTCGCCGCCGGGCGCGTCGACGTGGCGATCTCCTACGAGCCGGAGGTCCTGCGCGCGCGCGACCAGGGGCTCCCCGTGGTGGCAGTCGGAGCGCTCGTGCAGCGCCCGCTCACGTCGATCATCTCGCTGCCCGAGGCGGGCATCGAGGGCCCCGAGGATCTCGCCGGCAAGCGTGTCGGCACCTCGGGCATCGACTACCAGTCGGCCTATCTGCAGACGATCCTCGAGCGCAGCGGCCGCGAGCGCGCGCGTGAGATCAACGTCGGCTTCTCGCTGACGCCCGCCCTGCTGACAGGCCGGGTCGACGCCGTGCTCGGCGCGTACTGGAACTACGAGGGCACCGAGCTGCGGCTGCAGGGAAGGGACCCGCGCATCATCCGCATGGATGACGTCGGCGTGCCGACCTACGACGAGCTGGTGCTGGTCGCAAACGTTGACTCGCTGCGCGAGCAGGGCCCGGCGATCCGCTCGCTGCTGGCCGGACTCGCGCGTGGCACCGCCGACCTCGAGCGTGACCCGGACGCAGCGGTCCAGGGCCTGCTCGAAGCCAACCGCGACCTCGATCCGAAGCTCCAACGCGAGGTCGTGAAGGTGACCCTGCCGCTGTTCGTCGCGCCGCGGGGGAAGCCCTACGGCTACCAGGACCCCGAGGAGTGGAGGGCCTTTGGCGAGTGGATGAGCGAGCAGCGCCTGCTGAAGAAGCCGGCGGGAGACGGCGCCTTCACGAACGAGTACCTGCCGCGGGCTCGCTAGCCGCGCCCGTGAGGCGCGTCGATGTCGAGCGCGGGGCCGAGCGGCACGATCCCACTCGGGTTGAGCGCCTGGTGAGTCTTGTAGTAATGGCGCTTGATGTGGTCGAAGTCGACGGTCTGCGCGATGCCCGGCCACTGGTAGAGCTCACGCAGGAACCCCCACAGGGCCGGATAGTCGACGATCCGGCGCTTGTTGCACTTGAAGTGAACCGCGTAGACCGAGTCGAAGCGCACGAGCGTCGTGAACAGGCGCCAGTCGGCGAGAGTGGGGCGCTCGCCGACGAGGTAGCGGCGGGAGGCGAGGCGCCGCTCGAGCCAGTCGAGCGTGTCGAACAGCTCGATGAAGGCCTCGCCGTAGGCCGCCTGGGTGGTCGCGAAGCCGGCGCGGTAGACGCCGTTGTTGACGGTCTCGTAGACGCGCTCGTTGACGGCGTCGATCTCTGCGCGCAGATCCGGCGGGTAGAGGTCCTCGCCGGCGCACGCGAACGCGTCCCACTCCGAGTTCAGCATCACGATCACGTCGGCCGACTCGTTGTTCACGATCCGCCCGCTCGCGCGGTCCCAGAGCACCGGCACGCTCACGCGGCCGGCAAAGGCGGGGTCGGTTGCGGCGTAGGCCTCGGACAGGAAGGAGAAGCCGTTGACCGGGTCGAGCTCCGCGCCGCGCACGTCGCGAAAGGCCCAGCCGCGGCCGTCGCGGATCGGATCTACGACCGACATCGAGACGACGTCCTCGAGGCCCTTCAGCGCTCGCACGACGATCGCCCGATGGGCCCACGGGCAGGCGAGCGAGACGTAGAGGTGGTAGCGGCCGGCCTCAGCCGGGAAGCCGGTCGAGCCGTCGGCGCTGACGCGGTCGCGAAAGGCGCTGACCTGGCGCTCGAAGGCGCCGCTCGAGCCGGTCTCCTCGGGGACCTCGGAGAGCACCGCGGGGCTCATCTGAGCGCCCAGTCGGCACGCGGGTCGGGCAGGGGCGTCAGCACGCCCTCGAGCCGTTCGCGCAGCGGCTCGTAGTCGGGCGGCAGCGACAGGCGCTCGCCGAGCTGCTCGAGTGGCTCGTCGACGGCGAAGCCCGGGCCGAGCGAGGCGATCTCGAACAGCACGCCGCTCGGCTCACGGAAGTAGATCGAGCGGAAGTAGAAGCGGTCGATCACGGGCGTCGGGCCGGC
>JACCXP010000038.1 GCA_013696905.1 Thermoleophilaceae bacterium | reverse complement strand
CAGGCCTCCGATGAGCCGAGCCGGCTCAGGCGACGGATGGTCGACCGGCAGCTGCGCCCGCGCGGGATCATCGACGAGCGGGTGCTGCGGGCGATGGAGGAGGTCCCGCGCGAGCGCTTCGTGGCGGCAGAGCTGCGAGGGCGCGCCTACCGCGACCGGGCGCTTCGGATCGGCGAGGGGCAAACGATCTCCCAGCCCTGGATCGTGGCCGCGATGACGCAGCTGCTCGAGCTCGACGGGCACGAGCGAGTGCTGGAGGTCGGCACGGGCTCGGGCTACGGCGCGGCTGTGCTGTCGCGCTGCGCGCTCGAGGTGGTGACGATCGAGCGCCATGCGGCGCTCGCGGAGAGGGCGCGCGCGCTGCTGGGCGAGCTCGGCTACGACAACGTCGAGGTACGCACGGGCGACGGGGCGCTCGGCGCCGATGACCGTGCACCCTTCGACGCCGTCGTCGTCACGGCGACGACCGACGGCGATCCGCCCGCGGCGCTGGTCGAACAGCTCGCGCTCGGCGCGCCGCTGGTGGCACCGCTGCGCCGAGCGGGCGCCGAGCGGCTTATGCGCCTGGTCGACGGGCGGGAGGAGGCGATCGTGCCCGTCCGCTTCGTCCCGCTCGTGACGGACGCTTGATCCACGAGCGCTCGGCGGGCGGTCTCGTCCTGCGGCGCTTCCGCGGGCGCGAGTTCCTCGCCGCCGTACGGGTCAAGGGCGGAGCCGTGCTGGCGCTGCCGAAGGGACATCCAGAGCCCGGCGAGTCGGTCGCTGAGGCAGCCACGCGCGAGGTGCGCGAGGAGACGGGGCTCGACGCGCGGCTGATCGAGCGCGTCGGCGACGTTCGCTACTTCTACGCCCGCGACGGTGAGCGCGTGCTCAAGGTCGTCACGTTCTTCCTCTTCCGCTATCGCTCGGGCAGCGTGCGCGACCATGACCACGAGGTCGACGGCGCGGAGTGGGTGCCGCTCGAGGAGGCGCCCGCGCGCCTCACCTATGCGGGCGAGCGCAAGCTTGCAGAGACGGCCAAGCAGGGGATCCGCCTGTAATCTGCGGTTTTCGTGTTCGTGCTCAACTTCTACTCCCCGATCTTCGTCGACCAGCTGCGCAAAGGGCGCAAGACGGCGACGATCCGGCTCGGCGACAAGGGCTCCAAGTACCGCAAGGGCGAGGTCGTGCTCGTCACGGTCGGCTTCCAGCACTCGCCGCGCGAGAAGATCTTCGAGGCGGTGATCGACGCCGTCGACGTGAAGCCGGCGCGCGATCTCTCTCCCCGCGACATCGAGCACGACAACCCGGAGTTCCGCCGCATCGAGGAGACGCTCCACTTCCTCGAGCAGATCTACGGCCGACCGGTCGGCCGCGACGACCTCGTGACGGTCGTGCGCTTCTCCCCGATATCGGACCGCCCGTCCGAGATCTCCGAGCGCCTGCGACCGGAGACTCCCGCGCAGAACTGACGATTCCGTCGAGCGCTTCGCGCTCGCCATCTCATTACATCCGGTCACCCGATTGAAACTTGCCTGCGCAGGTCCCGTTGGCACTCTCGTTGATAGAGTGCCAGCATCTACAGGGACCCAGATTCGGGAGGTCGGAGAGAATGAAGCTCAAGCCTTTGGGCGATCGATTGATCGTCAAGGTGGTGGACGAGGAGGAGATGACCGCTAGCGGCATCGTGCTCCCCGACACCGCCAAGGAGAAGCCCCAGCGGGGCAAGGTGCTCGCCGTCGGCGACGGCAAGTTCGGTGACGACAACGAGCGCGTGCCGCTCGACGTGACGGAGGGCGAGGAAGTCCTCTACTCGAAGTACGGAGGCACCGAGATCACCGTCGAGGGCGAGGACCTGCTGGTTCTGCGCGAGTCGGACGTGCTCGCCAAGGTAACCGGCTAACAAAGTCTTTCGAGAACGAGAGAGGAAGGTAGACAACAGATATGGCTCATAAAGAGCTCAAGTACGACGCGGAGGCTCGCGCGGCGCTCGAGGCGGGCGTCGATGCAGTAGCGAACGCGGTCAAGGTCACACTCGGTCCCAAGGGCCGCTACGTGGTGCTCGACAAGAAGTTCGGCGCACCGACGATCACCAACGACGGTGTCACGATCGCGCGTGAGATCGAGGTCGAGGACGTCTTCCAGAACCAGGGCGCCCAACTCGTACGCGAGGTGGCGACGGCCACCAACGACGTCGCCGGCGACGGCACCACCACCGCGACCGTGCTCGCCCAGGCGATCGTTCGCCAGGGCATCAAGAACGTCGCCGCGGGCGCGAACCCGCTGGCGCTCAAGCGCGGCATCGAGAAGGCCGTCGACCAGGTGGTCGAGAACATCAAGAGCCAGGCCAAGGACGTCTCGGGCAAGGACCAGATCGCTCGCGTGGCCGCCATCTCGGCCGCCGACAACGAGATCGGCGACGTGATCGCCGACGCCATCGACAAGGTCGGCAAGGACGGCGTCGTCAACGTCGAGGAGGGTCAGACCTTCGGCATGGACCTCGAGTTCACCGAGGGCATGCAGTTCGACAAGGGCTACATCTCGCCCTACATGGTCACCGACCAGGACCGTATGGAGGCCGTGCTCGACGACCCCTACATCCTGATCGCCAACCAGAAGATCGGCTCCGTACGCGACATCCTGCCGGTGCTCGAGCAGGTCATCCAGTCGGGCAAGCCGATCCTGATCTTGGCCGAGGACGTGGAGGGCGAGTCGCTCGCCACGCTCGTGGT
>JACCXP010000031.1 GCA_013696905.1 Thermoleophilaceae bacterium | reverse complement strand
GCCAGTCTAGGAACGCCGCGCCGGCACTAGGATGCGTGCGCTCGATGACCGGCGAAGCGAGCACGACCTCCGGCGTCATGGTGCGTGCCGCGCGGCAAGACGACGCTGAGCGGGTGGCGGAGCTCCTCTACGAGAGCGCCGCCGCGAAGTACGACCAGTTCCTGGGCAGCCGGCGCCCGGCGCTCGCTCTGCTCGAGCGAGCGTTTCGTCGCAACGGCAACACCGCGAGCTGCGAGACGGTCAGCATCGCAGAGGTCGAAGGTCGCGTGGCGGGCGTGCTGGCCGCCTTTCCCTCCGCCGAGGGTGACCGGCGCGCACGCCGCTTGCTGCGGATCGCGCTGCGTGGGATGGCGCCATGGCGCTGGGCCGAGGCGTTGCGGGTCTTTCGCCTCGGCAGCGAAGCGGTTCCTCCACCGCCCCCGGATGCGCTGTACGTGGACGCGCTCGCGACGAGCGCTGCCTTGCGGCGGCGAGGGGCGGCTCGCGCGCTGCTCGCGGACGCTGAGCGCCGCGCGTGGACGGCCGGCCTCGGTGCCGTGGCGCTCGACACCGGCGGCGGCAACGCTTCCGCCCGGGCGCTCTACGAAGCGGCCGGCTTCGCCGTCGCCGCCGCGCGTGAGCCCTACGGGGCAGTGCCGGGAGTGGTGGCGTACGTGAAGCGACTTACCTGAGGCGCGGGCCCTCGCAGCATTGCGACAGGTCCCGCGAAAAGTCGTCCAGAATCCCTGAACTGTTCGCGACCTGAACGACTTGTCAGGGTGGGTCTAGCGCACCGACGGGCCGCAGCGCAGCACTTCCCGCAGCGCGCCCGTCACCCGGTCCACCTGTGCTTCCGAGAGCTCCGGGAAGAAGGGCAGCGCCAGCGAGCGACGGGCGACGTCCTCGCAGACCGGAAACTCGCCCTCGCGGTGGCCGAAACGCTCGCGATAGAAGCTCATCAGATGGATCGCCGGTAGGTAGGGCTTGGTGTCGATGCCACGGGAGCGCATCCCCTCGACACAGGCGTCGCGTTCGACGCGCCGCGGGAGCTGGACGACGTAGACGAACCACCCGCGGCGGTCGCCTCCGGCGTCCGGGCACGGCAGCGTGAGGCCCTCGATGCCCGCCAGCGCCTCTCCGTAGAGGGCGGCGACGCGGCCCCGCTCGGCGAGCATCTCGTCGAGGCGCTCGAGCTGCGCCAGGCCGAGCGCGCAGGCGACGTCGGAGAGCCGGTAGTTGAAGCCGAGGCGGTCGTGGTCGAGCCACCCCATGTCGGGCGCGCGGCCCTGGTTTCGCTCGGAGTCGATGCGCGCTTTGTGCTGCTCCGAGTCGAGCAAGACCATGCCGCCCTCGCCCGTCGTGAGCTGCTTGTTGGCATAGAAGCCGAACACCGAGGGATTGCCGCGGGCGCCGACGGCCGCACCGTCGCCGTGGACAGCGCCGAGCGCCTCGCAGGCATCCTCGACCATCCACAGCCCGCGCTTCGCCGCCAGCCCCTCGAGCGCCGGCATGTCCGCGGGGTAGCCGAAGATGTGGACCGGCAGCAGGCCGGTAGTGCGATCGCTCACCGCGGCGGCGGCGGCCTGCGGGTCGATGTCGAGCGTCCGCGCGTCGATGTCGGCGAACACCGGTCGCGCGCCCTCGTAGAGCACGCAGTTCGAGGAGGCGACGAACGAGAAGGGCGATGTGACCACCTCGTCGCCTGCCTCGATGCCGACGGCGCGCACGGCGAGGTGCAGGCCGGCGGTGCCGCTCGAGACCGCGGCTGCGTGCGGCGCTCCGAGGCGCGCGGCGAAGGCCTGCTCGAAGGCAGACGCGCGCGGGCCGAGCGACAACCGGCGCGAGCGCAGCACCTCGAGCACGAGCTGCTCCTCGCGCTCGCCGATCATCGGGCGGGCGAGCGGCACCAGCTCGTGGCGTCGCTCGAGCTGGGTGCCAGAGGTGCTTGAGCTCACGCGCGCGCCGGCGGGCGGGCCGGATCGCGGCGCGACTCGACTCGACCCGGCAGCATGCCGGCCTCGAGCGAGTCGACGAGCGCTTCCCAGCTCGCCTCGATCACGTTCTCGGAGACGCCGATCGAGCCCCACGACGCGGCGCCGTCGCTCGCGTCGAGCAGCACGCGCGTGACCGCACCGGTGCCCTTGTCCTCGTCGAGGATGCGGACCTTGTAGTTGACGAGCTCGATCTCGCGCAGGTGCGGATAGGTCGCGCAGATGGCGTCGCGCAGCGCGCGGTCGAGCGCGTTGACGGGGCCGTTGCCCTCGGCCGTGCGCACGTGGCGCTCGCCGTCGACCCAGATCTTGATCGTCGCCTCGGTCTCGACCTTGCCATCCTCGCGCTTCTCGACGATCACACGCAGCGACTCGAGCCTGAAGAGCGGCTCGTAGCGGCCGGTCTGCTTGCGGATCAGTAGGTCGAAGGACCCGTCGGCGGCCTCGAACTGGTAGCCGCGGTGCTCGAGCGCCTTGACCCGCTCGACGACCCGGGCGGCGTCGCCCTCGCCGAGCTCGACCCCCGTGCGCGCCGCACGGGCCGCCACGGTGCCGCGACCCGAGAGCTCGGAGATCAAGAGCGAGCGGTCGTTGCCGACGGCGGCCGGATCCATGTGCTCGAAGGTGCGGGCGTCGCGCATGATGCCCGCGACATGGAGGCCGCCCTTGTGCGCGAACGCGTTGCGCCCGACGTAGGGCTGGTTTGGGTTCGGCGTCACGTTCGAGATCTCGTCGATCAGGTGCGCGACCTCGGTCAGGCTCGCCAGCCGCTCGGGCGCGAGGCAGTCGTAGCCGAGCTTGAGCTGGAGGGCCGGCAGGATCGAGACGAGGTTGGCGTTGCCGCAGCGCTCGCCGTAGCCGTTGATCGTTCCCTGCACCAGGCGGGCGCCGCGCGCGACCGCCTCGAGCGTCGCAGCGACGCCACAGCCGGCGTCGTCGTGGGTGTGGATCCCGATCGCCACGGCTCCGCCGAGCTCGGCGACGACCCGCGCGGTCGCCTCGCCGATGCCTGAGGGCAGGGTCGCGCCGTTCGTGTCGCACAGCGTCACGTTCTCGGCCCCGGCCTCGACGGCGGCGCGCACGCAGCGCAGCGCGTAGGCGGGGTCGTCGCCGAAGGCGTCGAAGAAGTGCTCGGCGTCGTAGATCACGCGCTTTCCCTCCTCGACGAGGAACGCGACCGACTCGACGATCATCGCCAGGTTCTCCTCTGGGTCGACGTGTGTCACCTTCTCGAGGTGGAGCGCCCACGTCTTTCCGACGAGCGTCGACACGGGCGCGAAGCTCTCGGCGAGCAGGCGCAGCGCCGGATCCTCGGCGGCCGCA
Source organism: Thermoleophilaceae bacterium (assembly GCA_013696905.1). Lineage (GTDB taxonomy): Bacteria > Actinomycetota > Thermoleophilia > Solirubrobacterales > Thermoleophilaceae > JACCXP01. Next base: position 3,790 of record JACCXP010000031.1, on the reverse strand, counting down.
AGGCCGCGCCGGCGTGTCATCCCGAACGCCGCCACCTGCGCGTGCTCGAAGCGCTCGTGCGAGAGCAGCTCGAAGAACGCCTCCTCCTTCGGGTTCGAGCTCGGGAACCCGGCCTCGATCAGGTCGATGCCGAGTGAGTCGAGCGCGTGCGCGACGCGCAGCTTCTCCTCGACCGACAGCGACATGCCCTCCCCCTGCATGCCGTCGCGCAAGGTCGTGTCGTAGGTGACTACGCGAGCGCTCATGCCCGCGTGGGCACCTCCACCACGTCGATCCAGTCGGCATAGCGGGCCGAGCGGCCGTGGAGCGCGTCGTCGAAGGCGGCCTGGAGCTCACACGTGATCGGCCCGGGCCGGCCGAGGTCGTGATCGTCGATCTCGCACACCGGGGTCAGCTCGGCGGCCGTGCCGGTCAGGAACAGCTCGTCGGCGAGCACGAGCTCGGCGCGGGCGATGTCGCGCTCGACGACCTCGTAGCCGAGGTCGCGGGCGATCTGCATAACCGACTTGCGCGAGATGCCGTCGAGGATCGAGGCGGACTGCGGCGGCGTCGCGATCACGCCGCCGTAGACCACGAACACGTTCTCGCCCGTGCCCTCGCAGACGTCGCCCTTGTGATCGAGCAGAATCGCCTCCTCGTAGCCCGCGTTCTTCGACTCGATCTTCGCCAGGATCGAGTTGAGGTACTGGCCGCTCGCCTTGGCGCTCGGGATCAGTGAGTCGGAGGAGATCCGCCGCCAGGACGAGACGCGCGCGCGCACGCCGTCGCGCTTGCCGTGCTCACCGAGATAGGCGCCCCACTCGTAGGCGGCGATCGTCACATCGACCGGATTCTCCAGCGGGTCGAGCCCCATCGGGCCGTAGCCGCGGTAGACGATCGGGCGCACATAGCAGGCCTTGAACCCGTTGCGCACGATCAGCTCGTGGGTCGCCTCGCGCAGCTGCTCGAGCGTGTACGGGATGTCCATGTAGTAGAGCTTGGCCGAGCGCTCGAGACGCTCGAGGTGCTCGCGGTGACGGAAGATGCCAGCCCCGCGTTCGGTCTCGTATGCCCGGATGCCCTCGAAGACGCCGGTGCCGTAGTGCAGGGAGTGCGTCAGTACGTGCACCTTCGCGTCCTCCCAGGCGACGAAGTCACCGTTCATCCAGATGAAGTCGGCGGTGTTCACGTGTTGCCTCCCCTCAGAGGTTCGCGAGTACGGCCCGGGTGGCCTCCTCGGTGCTCGCCGAGCCACCGAGGTCGGGCGTCCTCAGGCCCCCCTCGAGTGCGCGGTCGAGCGCGGATTCTATGCGTGCGGCGTCACGCTCCCGGTCGAGGCCGTAGCGGAGCATCATCGCGACCGATCCGAACATGGCGAGCGGGTTGGCGCGGCCCGTGCCGGCGATGTCTGGAGCCGAGCCGTGGACGGGCTCGAACACCCCGGGCCCGCCCGCCCCCACCGAGGCGCTCGGCAGCATCCCGATCGACCCGGTCAGCATCGCGGCCTCGTCGGAGAGGATGTCGCCGAACATGTTCTCGGTCAGGATCACGTCGAAGGCGGAGGGGCGGGCGACGAGCTGCATCGCGGCGTTGTCGACCAGCATGTGGTCGAGATCTACCTCTTCGTGGGCCGCAGCGACGCGCTCGACCGTCTCCCGCCACAGTCGGGAGGTCTCGAGCACGTTCGCCTTGTCGACGCTCGTGACGCGCCGGCGCGCGAGCGAGAAGGCTACCTCGGCGATGCGCTCGATCTCGGTGACGCTGTAGACGCAGGTGTCGAATGCCTCGTCGCCGCGGCGCCCGCTGTCGCCGAAGTAGATGCCGCCGGTGAGCTCGCGCACGACCAACAGATCGGTGCCCTCGATCCGCTCGCGCCGCAGGGGGCTCGCGTCGAGCAGCGCCGGGATCGGCCTGACCGGTCGCAGATTCGCGAACAGCTCCATCCCCTTGCGCAGGCCGAGCAGGCCCTGCTCGGGGCGAGGCGAGCCGGGGCCCCTCGAGTCCCACCGTGGTCCGCCGACCGCGCCGAGCAGCACGGCGTCGGCAGCGCGGCAGGCCGCGAGCACGTCGTCGGTCAGGGGCGTTCCGTGGGCGTCGATCGAGGCGCCGCCGACGAGCTGCTCCTCGACCTCGAACGCCCCGAGCTCGTCGAGCAGGCGCCGCGCGGCGGCCATCACCTCGGGGCCGATGCCGTCGCCGGGGAGGACGACGATGTGCGCCCCCCCGCCGGCGACGCTCACGCGCGCGGCCGACGCGCGTCGATGTTGAGGCGCACGTAGTCGAGCTCGAGCGGCGCCGCCGCACTCGCGACCCGCTCGACGAAGCGCGCGCGCTGGTCCTCGGGCACGCGCTCGAGGTGGTGGCCGAGGCAGACGGTGGCGAGGAATGCCTCGGGCTCGGCCGGCGAGACCGGCCGGGGCTCGAGCCAGCACTCGACCTGCTCGAAGCCCGCCGCCAGCAGTCGCTTGGTGGTCGCCTCGGCAGAGGCAAAGTTCCAGGGGCCCTCCCAGCCTGCGAAGGCCCCGTCGAACGGGGGCGCGTGCGCGACGGCGTCGAGCTTCTCGTGGAAGCCGTCGAGGTTGCCCTCGCCGCCGCACTGTGCGACCAGCCGCCCGCCCGGCCGCAGCGCCGCCGCGAGGCGTTCGAACAGGTGGTCGTGATCGCCTATCCAGTGCAAGACGGCGTTCGAGAAGACCGCGTCGACCGCCTCGCCGAGGGCAAGCTCGCTCAGGTCGGCGACCTCGACGCGGGTGGCCGGGTCGAGCGTCGCGCGTGCCTGCTCGACCATCGAGGGCGAGCCGTCGACGGCGATCAGGCGCCCGCGGGGAAGCCGCTGCTCGATCACAGTGCTCAGGCGACCGGTGCCGCAGCCCGCGTCGAGCACCGTCTCATCGCCCGCGAGCTGCAGCCGCTCCAGAACCTCGAGCCCCCAGCCGAACTGGATGTCTGAGACGCGGTGATAGGTCGCGGCGTCCCAGTCGCGAGTTGTCAGCGCCCGGCTCACAGCGCGGTCGTCACAGGGCCGGAACGCTCGCGGTCGCGCTCGTAGGCATCGATCTCGGTGCTCTGGTGGAGCGTCACGCCGATGTCGTCGAGCCCGTTCAGGAGCCGCCGCTTCGTCTCCGCGTCGATCTCGAAGCGGGCCTCGCGCTCGCCGAAGGAGACGGTTTGGGCGTCGAGGTCGATGCGGGCCTCCGCGGCGCTCATCAGCGCGCGCACGTCGTCCTGGGACAGCACTACCGGCAGCAAGCCGATCTTCGTGCAATTGGTGTAGAAGATGTCGGCGAAGGAGGGAGCGACGACCGCACGGAAGCCGAAGTCCTGGAGGCCCCACGGAGCGTGCTCGCGCGAGGAGCCAGAGCCGAAGTTCCGCCCGGCCGCGAGGATCGGATTCGGCGGCAGGCTCCAGCCTGGCTGCTTGGCCCAGTCGAAGAAGAGGAACTCGCCGAAGCCCGTCCGCTCGACGCGCTTGAGGAACTGCTTGGGCATGATCTGGTCGGTGTCGACGTCGGCGCGATCGAGCACCGAGACCGGCCCCTCGATAATGGTCACGGCGTCCATCAGCTCCCCCACTCCCTGATGTCGACGAAGTGGCCCTCGACGGCGGCCGCTGCAGCCATCTCGGGTGACACCAGGTGCGAGCGACCGCCGCGGCCCTGGCGTCCCTCGAAGTTGCGGTTCGATGTCGAGGCGCAGCGCTCGCCCGGCTGGAGGATGTCCGGGTTCATCCCGAGGCACATCGAGCAGCCCGCCGAGCGCCAGTCGAAGCCGGCCTTGCGGAAGACCTCGTCGAGCCCTTCGGCCTCAGCCT
>JACCXP010000433.1 GCA_013696905.1 Thermoleophilaceae bacterium | reverse complement strand
CGGGCCTCGGGCTCGACCGCATGGCCGCGATCGTCCAGGACGTGCCCTCGGTCTTCGACACCGACCACATGCGCCCGCTGATCGACCTCGGCGAGGAGCTCTCGGGGCGCTCCTACGGCGCCGACTTTCAGACGACGCGGGCGATGCGCATCCTGGCCGACCACGGGCGCGGGATGACGTTCCTGATCGCCGACGGCGTCGTGCCCTCGAACGAGGACCGCGGCTACGTGCTGCGGCGGATCATGCGCCGGGCGATCCAGCAGGGGCGCAGGCTCGGGATCGAAGGGCCGTTCCTCCCGGCGCTGTGCGAGCGCGTGAGCGAGGTCGCAGGCGACGCCTACCCGGAGCTTCGCACCGAGCTCGAGACGATCGTCGGATGGGCAGCAGCCGAGGAGGAGGGCTTCGCCCGCACACTCGCCCAGGGCGAGCGGCTGCTCGCCGATCTCGTCCGACGGACCAAGGACGCCGGCAGCTCGTGGGTCGAGCCCGACGAGGCCTTCCGCCTGCACGACACCTACGGCTTCCCGTACGAGCTGACCAAGGAGCTGCTCGCAGAGGAGGGCCTGGCCGTCGACGACGGCGGCTTCGACGAGCTGATGGACCGCGCGCGCGAGGTCGCGCGCGGTGGCTGGAGTCGCAGCGGTGGCAGCGGACACGAGCGCGTGATCGCCTTCGCCCGCGCCGCCGGCTTCGAGAGCCGCTTCGTCGGCTACGAGACGACCGAGGCGCAGACCGTGATCGGGGCGATCGAGCGCGACGACGGGCTGTTGCTCGCGAAGCTGCCCGAGAGCCCCTTCTACGCGGAGGGCGGCGGGCAGGTCTCCGACCTCGGCCGCGTCGAGAGCGAGTCGGGGAGCGCGCGCGTTGCGAGCGTCTATCGCGTCGGATCGGACCAGGCGCTCGCGCTCGAGCTCGAGCAGGGCGAGCTCGAGCCGGGAGAGCCGGCCCACGCGGTCGTCGACCGGCTCGCGCGGCTCGCGACCGAGCGCAACCACACCGCCACGCACCTGCTCCACGCGGCCCTGCGCGAGCGCCTCGGCACCCACGTGCGCCAGGCGGGGTCCTACGTCGGGCCCGACAAGCTGCGCTTCGACTTCACCCACGGCGAGCGCCTGTCGGACGCCGACGTCGCGGCCGTCGAGGAGCGCGTCTGTCAGTGGATCGTCGAGAGCCACCCGGTGCGCGCGGTCGAGACCACGCGCGCGGAGGCAGAGGCGCTCGGCGCGATGGCGTTGTTCGGCGAGAAGTACGGCGACTGGGTGCGAATGGTCGAGGTCGAGGGCGTCTCGCGCGAGCTCTGCGGCGGCACCCATGTGCCCGCGACGGCCGCGATCGGGCTCTTCCACCTCACGACCGAGACCTCGAGCGCGTCGAATGTGCGCCGGATCGAGGCGGTCACGGGCCCCGCGGGCATCGAGGCCTTCCGCGCGCGCACCGAGGAGCTGCGCGAGATCGCGGGCATCCTGCGCGTGCCGGAGCGCGAGGCGGTGGGGGCCGTGCGCAAGCTGGCGGACAGGGCGCGCGAGCTCGCGCGCCGCCCGAGCGGGTCGAGCCGCGAAGAGGCCGAGGGCCTGGCCGCGCGAGCGGTGGACGTCGCCGGCCTGAAGGTGGTGGCCGAGGTGGTCGAGGCGCCCGGCGCCGGCGAGCTGCTCGAGCTCTCGGATCGCGTCAAGCAGACGCTCGGCGATGCCGTCGTGGTGCTCGGCTGCGCGGTCGAGGGGCGCGCGCACCTCGTCGCCAACGTCTCGCCGGCGGCTGTCGAGCGTGGGGTGAAGGCCGGAGAGATCGTGCGCGCGGCGGCGAAGGTCGTGGGCGGCGGCGGTGGTGGCCGCGACACGATGGCCCAGGCCGGCGGTCGCGACCCGGACAAGCTTCCTGAGGCGATCGCAAGCGCGCGCCTCATCGTCGAGGGAGCGCTCACATGAGCCGCGTGCTCGCGCTCGACTACGGGAGCGCGCGCTGCGGCGTGGCGCTCTCCGATCCGACCGGCACGCTGGCCACGCCGCTCGCGGCGGTCGAGCGCCCGGGCACCCGGCGCGGGAT
>JACCXP010000392.1 GCA_013696905.1 Thermoleophilaceae bacterium | reverse complement strand
GAACGCGATGCTCGGTCAGATCGAGCGCGCCTTTGCGGAGCGCCAGGCTAGCGAGGACCGCCTGCGCCGCTTCCTCGCCGACGCCTCGCACGAGCTGCGCACCCCGCTGTCCTCGATTCGCGGCTACGCCGAGCTGTTCCGGATCGGCGCCGCGCGCAAGCCCGCCGACACCGAGAAGGCGATGCGCCGGATCGAGTCCGAGGCCGCGCGCATGGGCGTGCTGGTCGAGGACCTGCTCGCGCTCGCTCGGCTCGACGAGCTGCGCGAGCCTGACCGCGAGCCGGTCGACCTGACGCACGTCGCCCGTGACGCCGCCGACGACGCTCGCGCCGCGGCGCCAGAGCGCACGATCGAGCTCGACGCGAACGGGCCGGTGGTCGTCCTCGGCGATCCGCATCAGCTTCGCCAGGTGCTCGCGAACCTGATGCGAAACGCGCTCGTGCACACTCCGGCCGGCACGCCGATCGAGCTGCGCGTGGGCCGTGACGGCGCAGAGGCGATGCTCGAGGTGCGCGACCACGGCCCAGGGCTCCCAACCGCAGACAGCGAGGCGATCTTCGAGCGCTTCTGGCGCGCAGACCCCGGGCGCGGACGCGGTCGCGCGGGCGCCGGCCTCGGGCTCGCGATCGTGTCCGGCGTCGTGGCCGCGCACGGCGGGCGCGTGCAGGCGGCCGACGCGGCCGGCGGGGGCGCGTCGTTCGTCGTCTGGCTGCCGGCCGACGGCAGCGAAAGACCGGTTGCGTGCTAGCTGGGATGACTGCTAATCTGCAAGCAGAGCGACGGTTTGCAGCATCCAACCGCGCGCCCCATACCGGCACCCGAGAGGAGCGCCGCCATGACCGCCCAACGGGCACGAGCGTACGCCGAAGTCGTCGAGCTGTTGAATGACATCCCGGAGGATCGCCTGTCAGAGCCGGAGCGTGAACGCGTTCGAACGGCGGCCGACAACCTCGTGCTGTGTCGAGACCTGCACGCCGACGAGACGGCGAGGGCGACGATCGTCGACCTCGAGTCGCTGGCTCGTCAGCTGGCCGACAAAGGCTGGTCTGAGATGCGCGCCGGCGAGCTGGTGTGGGCAGTGATCGCCTGCGCCCCGGTCGACCCGGTCATCCACCGGGCCGCCGCCTAGACCCCACTCGCGTCAGGCGAAGGCGGCGCAGCTTGCGGAGATTCGCTCGGCGCGCCCGAGGGTAGGGTCCTCGAGAAGACAACCGGCTCCAATCAGAGAGGCTCAAGAATGTCACGAGAGGCGAACATCGCAGCACAGGAGCACCTGGCCGAGAACATCAACGCCGGCAACATCGACAGCGCGGTCGAATCGTTCGCCGAGGATGCCCTGGACCACGATCCGGCCCCGGGTCAGGGGCCGGGCCGCGAGGGATTCCGGACCTTCTGGGGCTCGCTTTCGAGCGCCTTCCCGGACGCTCACATCGAGCCGGCTCACCTGGTGGCCGACGACGATCACGTCTGCATCGCCTACACGCTGTCGGGCACCCACGACGGGGAGTTCCAGGGCGTACAGGCGACCGGCAAGCGGATCGAGGTGCGTGGCGTCCAGATGGGCCGCTTCGAGAACGGCAAGCTCGTCGAGCGCTGGGGCAGCACGGACGAGCTGGGAATCATGCAGCAGCTCGGCGCCGAGCCGCGGGGGGCCGGCGGGGACGGCATGCTCGACAAGATGAAGGAGAAGCTGAGCTAGGCCGAGATGGCGGTATCCGAGGCACCGCTCACGCCGCTGCGCTTCCTCGAGCGCTCGGCCGGCGTGTTCCCGGACAAGACCGCGATCGTGCACGGGGAGCGTCGCCTCAGCTACCGCGACTTTGCGGGCGAGGCGACGCGCCTCGCCCGCGCCCTGCGGGCGGCCGGGATCGAGCCGGGCGATCGCGTTGCGTACCTCTGCCCGAACATCCCCGAGATGCTGGTCGCGCACTTCGCGGTGCCACTCGCCGGTGCCGTGCTGGTCGCGATCAACACGCGCCTGTCCTCGGAAGAGGTGCGCTACGTATGCGATCACTCCGGCGCGAAGCTGATCGTGGTCGACGCACAGCTGCACGCCACGCTCGCGCCGGTCGCGGGCGAGCTCGAGACCGTGCGGGAGGTCGCGACCGTCGTGGATCCGCTGGCCGAGTCCGGCGGCGACGGCGAGATCGAGGGTCCCCGATACGAGGAGCTGCTTCGGCGCGGCTCCGACGAGCCGCTCGACTGGTCCGTCGACGACGAGCTGGCGACGATCTCGATCAACTACACGTCCGGTACGACCGGCCGGCCCAAAGGCGTGATGTACAGCCATCGCGGCGCCTACCTGAACGCGCTCGCGGAGGTGATCCACTCCGAGCACACGCCGGCGTCCGTCTACCTGTGGACGCTGCCGATGTTCCACTGCAACGGCTGGTGCACCCCCTGGGGCGTGACGGCGATCGGCGGGCGCCACGTGTGCTTGCGCGCGGTCAGGGGCGATCGGATCTGGGAGCTGTTCGGGAACGAGCAGGTCACGCACCTCAACGGCGCTCCGACGGTCCTGACCACGATCGCGACCGCCGACGAGGCGACCCCGCTCGAGCGGCCGCTGGTGGTGACGACGGCCGGCGCCCCGCCGAGCCCCACCACGATCGCCCAGCTCGAGGGCCTGGGAGCGCGGCTCATCCACGTCTACGGGCTGACGGAGACCTACGGCCCCTACTCGGTCTGCGAGTGGCAGCCCGGTTGGCCGGACCTCGACACGGACGCGAGGGCGAAGCTGCTGGCGCGCCAGGGCGTAGGGATGCTCTCGGCCGACCGGCTGCGCGTCGTCGACGAGGAGATGAACGACGTGCCAGCCGACGGCGAGACGATGGGTGAGATCGTCATGCGCGGCAACAACGTGATGAAGGGCTACTTCGCCGACGAGGAGGCCACCGCCGAGGCGTTCCGGGGGGGCTGGTTCCACTCCGGCGACCTCGGCGTGATGCACCCCGACGGCTACGTCGAGCTGCGCGACCGTGCCAAGGACGTCGTCATCTCGGGCGGCGAGAACATCTCGACGGTCGAGGTCGAGCAGGCGATCGTCTCTCACCCGGCGGTGCTCGAGGCCGCGGTGATCGGCATGCCCGACGAGCAGTGGGGCGAGCGCCCGAAGGCCTTCGTGGTCCTGAAGCCGGGCAGCGACGCAAGCGAGCTGGAGCTGATCGACCACTGCCGCGAGCGAATCGCGCGCTACAAGTCACCCAAGGCGGTCGAGCTGATCGACGAGCTCCCCAAGACCTCGACGGGCAAGGTCCAGAAGTACGAGCTCCGCGAGCGCGAGTGGAGCGGCCAGGAGGCGCGCATCAAGGGCTGAGCCCGAAGCGGAGCTTCAGCGGTCGAGCAGGCGCGAGTCGGCGAACAGCTCGTCCGATGCGGCGGTTGAACGGCCTCGTCATGGCGTGGTTCTCCTTGTGTCGGCCACTAGCTTGAGAAGGCGATGGACCGGCCCGCCCCCGAGCGACGCGACGCGTACCGCCACTTCCGCTCGCTGCCCACCCGCTGGATGGACAACGACGTCTACGGGCACGTCAACAACGTCGTCTACTACTCGTACTTCGACACGATCGTCAACGGCTTCCTCGTCGAGCAGGGATTGCTCGACATCCAGGCGAGCCGCGTGATCGGACTCGTGGTCGAGACCGGCTGCCGCTACTTCTCACCGATCGCCTTCCCCGCCACGGTCCACGCCGGACTGCGCGTCGCCCATCTCGGGCGACGGAGCGTGCGCTACGAGATCGCGCTGTTTCGCGACGACGAGAGCTCGGCGGCCGCCCAGGGTCATTTCGTGCACGTCTACGTGGAGCGCGCCACCGGCAGCGCGACCGACGTGCCGGCGGACACGCGCGCGGCGCTCGCGGCGCTCGCGGGCCCGTGAGCTGACCGACGTTTGCCCGCGCCGTGCGGCCCGCGAGGTGGACCCGCGCCCTCGCGAGCGCAGGCGGTGGCGACCGCGCCGCCGATCGACCCTCCGCCGCCGTAGATCACAGCGTTCTTGTCCTCGAGCAGCATCCGTCCTCCAGTCGTTGTCAAGAGATCGCCCGCCGCGCGTAGCGCCAGCGGCCGAACGCACCTACGAGCCCGAGCGGGAACGCTATGAGGGCGGCGATCGCGAACAGCAGGCCGTAGCGATCCTGCGCCGCGAGCGGCGCAGCGGCCTGGGTGCCGAGCGCGCTGCCGACGAACAGAGCGGTCGCGAAGAACGAGATCATCGTCGCTCTGGCCTTCGGGACGACGTCCGTCGCCCACGTCTGAAGCGTCGTGTGCGTGAACGCATAGCAGGCGCTTACGAGCACGCTCGCTACGAGGACGGCGCCCGCCGACCGGCTGAGCGAGACCACGACGTAGCCGCTGCCCGCGAGCAGCGCGCCCAGCGCGAGCAGCAGCGGCGGTGCCACGCGCGCGGTCAGGAGCCTCAGCACGCGCGTCCACGCGAGCGTCCCGAGCCCGAACACCGCCACGACGAGCCCCGCCACGGCGGCGCTGTAGCCGCTCGACTCGAGCGCCGGGGCGAAGTACGCGGTCAGCCCGAACATGAAGCTGCCCTCGATCAGCACGAGGATGACGACGACGTAGGCCCACGGCTGCCCAGCCACCTCCCGCATCTGGGTCAGCGGTGGTGCCGAGCCCGCCGGCGTGGGCTCGGGCAGGCGGGCGAGCATGATCGCGAGGCCGGCCGCGAGCAGGGCGGGAACGACGAAGGCGACCCGCCACGACGCGAGCGCCGCCGCGAGCCCGCCGCCGACCGTGGCGAGCGCGGTCGCCAGCGCATTGGCACCGACCAGGTCGGCCAAGGCACGCTGGCGGTGCTCTACGGGAACGCGGTCGCCGACGTAGACGAGCGAGGTCGGTATCACCGCGCCGAACAGCGAGCCGGTCAGCGCCCGCGCGACGACTAGCAGCCACAGGCTGGGTGCGAGCGCCGACAGGATGCCGGCGACCGCCGCCCCGAGCAGCGCGAGGCGCATCAAGCGCACTCGCCCGAGAGAATCCGAGAGGATCCCCCATGCGAGCTGCGTGACTCCGTAGAAGAGGAAGTAGGCGCTCGCCACGGCCGCCGCCTCCCCGAGCGACGCGCCGAACTCGCGCGCGATCGCAAGCAGCAGCGGCGGCACCGTGAAGCGGTCGAGCGTCGAGGTGAACGTCGCCGCCGACAGCAGACGCAGGTCCCTGCGCAGATCCGCGCCCTCGGCCGCGGGCTCAGGCCCTCCTGAGATCAGATGTCCCTGCGCCGCACACGGCGGCGCTCACAGCACCGGTCAGTTCTCCGCGACCGTGCTCTTCTGGATCGGGTAGCCCGCCGCGAGGCACGCTCGCTCCGAGCGCAGGGTGTTCGGCTCGTAGTCCCGTGGGACGACCACGTAGTTGAACTGCCACAGCGGTGAATAGTTGTCCGTCCCCGGCACGGAGTCGTAGATGTTGTACTGGCCCTCGACATACTCGGGCTCCTCGCCGTCCTTGAGCTTGCCCTGCTCGTCGAGCTCGACCGCGTAGACCACCTGGTACTCCTGAGCGACCGCGTTGCCGCGCGCGACACGCTGCTCGTCGAAGTCGAGCTCGACCTCACCGCAGTCGAGCGCGTAGACGATCTTGTCGTCGAACCAGACGCGCTCGACCTCACTCGCGTACGGATTGTTGTAGGTGAGGTTCTCGACCCCCTCCGCGCGGTAGGGATCGGGGTCCTCTTGCGGGCTCGGGCTTCCCTCCGCCACGAGCCAGGCGCCCGCCCCTTGCTCCGGAGGGATCGCCCGCTCGTTGTCTGCCATCAGTGCCTCCGTCCGAGCAGGACTGGCTCGGCGTCGATTCGGATCCGGAACAGCGCGTATGGCTTGCGGCGCAGGTCCTGGCCCTGCTGGTAGTCCGCCTGGCGGTGGAGCTGGTTCGCGGTGACGTAGAGGTAGCCGTCGGTCGCAAGCGACAGCGTGTCCGGCCACAGCAGCCGCGGGTCGTGCACGACCGTCTCCCACGCACCACCTCGCGCCCGCCGCAGGACGGCGTTGTGCTCGTAGTTGGTGGCGTAGACGTATCCCTCGGCGTCGGACTCGAGGCCGTCGCCGGCGCCGCCCTTATCGCCCTCCGCCAGCAGCGTCGCCTCCACCGCTTCGTCGTCGAGCGAGCGGTCCGCGAGGGCGTCCGTGGCCACGCTGTAGAGGCGCCTGCTGGCGAGCGCGCAGTAGAACAGGCGCTCGCCATCGGCGCCGATCGCGATGCCGTCGCAGCCCATCATGACCAACGGGTTCGCCTGGCCGTACTCGGCCTCCATCAGCGGACGCCCCTCGACGACCGGGACGAATGTCGCGGGGCCCTGGCACTTCGTCGAAGAGTGGTCGTGCAGCCGCCGCCAACTCTCGCCGGAGGCCAGGTCCACGACGACGATCCCGTTGGGGCCCTGGTCGGACGAGTCGGTGATGAAGGCCATGCCCTCGTCGCCGCGACGCAGGTCGAAGCGCACGTCGTTGAGGTAGCTCGTGCGCAGGGCGACGTCCTGCGGGAAGAGAATCGTCCGTGTGACCTGGTCGGTCTCGAGATCGACGCAGACGAGCTTCGGCCCGCCGTACTCGGTGGGCTCGAACAGCGGCCTCCCCGTGTCGAGGATCCACAGGCGGTCGGCTGGATCCACGACGACGCTCTGGACCGACATGAGCGTGCCGGCGAGGTCGTCGGGGTCGGTGTCGTTAGTGGCCTGGTCGGGGTAGGCCGAATGGCGGCCGTCCCTGACCTCCGCCACCGTGAACTTCACGTCGTCGCCCCACTTCGGGAAGTTGACGAACACGCGCCCCTGGTGCGAGACGGTCACGCCCGTCAGCATCGCGCCGTCGAACCGTGCGACGAGCTCGAGCTCACCGAGCGGTCTTTCGGCGGCCAGTGCGGTAGTCGCGTCGGTCGTCATGACGAGACGGCTGCGGCGGGATCATGGGGTCCTCCTCGCTCGGCGGGTTGGGCGCACGCTAATGCAGCCGGCCTGTCAAGGTCGTCGAAGGAGCTCTCATGCCAAGCGCCACCATGCCCACGATCCAGCTGCCCTCGGGCGAGGCGATCCCCGTGCTCGGACAGGGCACCTGGGGAATGGCCGAAGGGGCTCGACCGCGCGCGGACGAGGTCGCGACGCTGCGCGCCGGCATCGAGCTCGGCATGACGCTGATCGACACGGCCGAGATGTACGCCGCCGGAGCCGCCGAGGAGCTCACGGGCGAGGCGATCGCCGGATCGCGCGACGAAGTCTTCCTCGTCGGCAAGGTGCTGCCGAGCAACGCGACACGCGACGGCACGATCGCGGCCTGCGAGCGCAGCCTGCGCCGCCTCGCCACCGATCGGCTCGACCTCTACCTGCTGCACTGGCGCGGGGGTACGCCGCTCGCGGAGACGCTCGACGCCTTTGCGGCGCTCGCAGGCGACGGCAAGATCCGCCACTGGGGCGTCAGCAACCTCGACAGCTCGGACCTCGAGGAGCTCGTCCGGCTGCCGGGCGGCGGCGCCGTCGCGACCGATCAGGTGCTGTTCAACCTCACGCGGCGCGGGATCGAGCACGACCTGCTGCCCTGGTGTCGCGAGCGCGGCGTGGCCGTGATGGCCTACTCGCCGATCGAGCAGGGGAGGATGCTCGGCGATCCCGGACTCGAGGGCGTGGCGTCACGTCACGAGGCGACGCCGGCCCAGGTCGCGCTGGCTTGGCTGCTGCGCCAGCAGGGCGTCTGCGCGATCCCAAAGGCGAGCACCGTCGAGCACGTGCGCGAGAACCGGGCGGCGCTCGAGCTGAGGCTGACCGCCGAGGACCTGGCGGAGCTCGACGCCGCCTTTCCGCCGCCGAGCGGGCCGCGGCCGCTCGAGATCCTCTAACTCGCCGGCTCGAGCTCGGCGCAGATCAGCCGGTAGCCGACGTCGAGCTGCTCGCGCGTGAGGATCGCCGCGTTGCGCCGCGCCCAGGCGCCGCTCGCGAGGTCGGCTCGCAGTCGCTCCATCGCCTCGGCGACGGCACCTGGGTCGAGGCGGGCGAAGACGGAGATGCCGGCGCGCACGCGCGGGTCGAGGTAGGCCTCGGGCCTGCGCCAAAACGCGTGCAGGAAGCCGTCCTTGCAGTCGTGCGGGATCGGGACCGGCTCGACCGTCGCTCCGCCGAGGCGCTCGGCGACCTCGGCGACGTCCATGCCGCCGGTGGCGAGGCGGCGAAAGCCCGGCAGGTAGTCGACGAGCCACAGGTCCGCGACCGTCGTGCGGTCCCACGTGAAGACGACGACCCTGTGCCGCGCGACCCGACGAAGCTCCGCCAGCCCGCCACCCTGGTCGCGCCAGTGATGGTCGCTCAGCACCGCCATCGCGGCGTCGAACTCGCCGTCGGCGAACGGCAGCGCCTCCGCCTGTGCGCGTACCGCCGGCGCCGCCGCTCGCGGCCGCTGGGCGATCATCACCACAGACGGCTCGACGGCCAGCACCTGACGCGTCGAGGGCTCGTACGAGCCGCTGCCGGCGCCGACGTTGAGCACCGAGCGGGCCGAGCCGAGAGCGTGCTCGATCGCCGCGGCGATGCGCGGGTCGGTGGCTCGCGTCGCCGTGTACGTGCGGCCGATGCTGTCGTAGTCGGCCATCGAACAACGCTACCCGCGTCGGGTGCGGCCGCCGTGTAGCGTCGCGTCCATGAGCGACTTCACGATCGAGAACCTGCGCGGCGTCGAGGACTCCGCGCCCAAGTTCGGCTTCGACGAGATCCAGGAGGCCCGCTTCGCCCGCGGCGCGCTCGATGCCGATGCGACCGGCTTGTCCTATCACCGGCTGAAGCCCGGCAGGCGCCAGGGCTTCGGCCACCGCCACGTAGATGCCGAGGAGGTCTACGTGGTCCTCTCGGGCTCCGGCCGCATCAGGCTCGGCGACGAGATCCGCGAGATCACAGCGCTCGACGCGATTCGGGTCGCCCCCGACGTCGTCCGTGCCTTCGAGGGCGGCCCCGACGGCCTCGAGCTGATCGCCTTCGGGCCACACCACGACGGCGACGGCGAGCTCCTGCCCGACTTCTGGCCCGCCGACCCGGGGACCTAGCGGCATCCGGGGCTCGCCGCTCGCCGCTGTCGCCGCCCTGACGCTGGCGGTCGGCGGGCTGAGCGCCTGCGGCTCGGACGAGACGGCCGGTAGCGGCGGGGGCGACGGGCCGGCAACGCTCAAGGTCGGCGTGATCCCGATCGCCGACGTCGCCCCCCTCTACCTGGGGGTCGAGCAAGGCTTCTTCGAAGAGCAGAGACTTAGGCTCGAGCCCCAGCTCGCCGAAGGCGGCGCCGCGATCACGCCGGCCGTCCTCAACGGCGACTTCGAGATCGGCTTCTCGAACACGATCTCGCTCTTGATCGCGGCGTCGAAGGGCCTGCCGGTGCAGACGATCAGCCAGGGCTCGCTGGGCGGAGCGGACGCGTCCGAGGCGTGGGCGGAGCTGCTGGTGCGCGAGGACGGGCCGATCAAGGAGCCGCGCGACCTCGAGGGCAAGACGATCGCGGTCAACACGCTCAAGAACATCTGCGAGGTCACGATCAAGGCGTCGCTCGAGCAGCAGGACGTGGACGTCGACAAGCTCGAGTTCACCGAGGTGCCCTTCCCCGAGATGAACGCGGCGCTCGACGCCGAGCGGGTTGACGGCGCGTGCGGGATCGAGCCGTTCGTGAGCCAGGGCGAGGCGGGCAACGCGCGCGCCATCGACCCGTTCTACGTCAACACCGCCCCCGACCTGACGGTGGCGACCTACTTCGCTTCGCGCCAGTACATCGACGAGAACCCCGCCGTGATCGACCGCTTCGTGAAGGCGATGAGCAAGTCGCTCGACTACGCGCAGAAGAACCCCGACGAGGCGCGCCGGGTCCTGACGACCTACACGATGATCGCGCCTGAGGTCGCCGAGAGGATCAGGCTGCCGGTCTGGCGCTCGGAGCTCACGATCCCGACGATCGAGCGGCTCTCGAAGCTCAGCCTGCGCTACGGGCTGATCGAGCGGGAGCCGGATCTCGAGGCGCTGATCCGGCGCCCGCCGCGATGATCGGCCAGCCGCGCAGGCCGGCCGACTACGTTATGGGCGTGGACGGCGAGCGAGAGTGTCTGCGTGGCTGCTGAGAAGACCCGCGTGCTCGTGCTCGCCGAGCACACCGGGACCTCGGAGCGGCTGCTCGATGCGCTCAAGGAGCGAGCGGCGCAGGGGCCAGTCGCGTTCATGATCGTCATCCCGGGCAAGCCGCACGTCCAGGCGGTGCCCGATGCCGCCGTCGCCGACCTCGAGATGCCGGACGTCGAGACCCCGCCCGAGCTCGAGCACGAGCTCGAGGAGGTGCTCGAGCGACTGCGCGAGGCCGGGCTCGAGGTCGAGGGACGAGTGGGAGACGCGGACGCCGTGGCGGCGGTCGCTGACGCCGTCAACTTCGGCGAGTTCGACCACATCATCGTCTCGACCCCGCCCAAGCACCTCAGCAAATGGCTGAAGATCGACCTCGCCCACCGGATCGAGGGCATGACCGATCTGCCCGTGGAGCACGTGCCGGCCGAGCCCGCCGACGAGTTCTAGGCGATGCGGGCGATCGTCGTGACGCGCAGTGGCGGTCCGGAGGTGCTCGAGCTGCGTGACGAGGCTGCGCCCGAGCCGGGGTCCGGACAGCTGCTCGTCGACATCGAGGCGATCGGCGTCAACTTCCGCGACATCTACGAGCGCGAGGGCAACTATCCCGGGACGCCGCCGCCGCCGCTCGTGGCCGGGGTCGAGGGCGCCGGCACGGTGGCGGCCGTCGGCCCCGACGTGACGGAGCGCTCGGTCGGCGACCGCGTTGCCTGGATCGCGGGGCCCGGGAGCTACGCCGAGCAGCTGGCGCTCGACGAGGCGCAGGCGCTGCCCGTGCCCGACGGGATCCCGAGCGAGCTCGCCGCGGCGGCGCTGCTGCAGGGCATGACGGCGCACTACCTGGCTACAAGCACCTACCCCGTCGAGGCCGGCGACGATGTCGTCGTGCACGCCGCCGCGGGCGGCGTCGGCCTGCTGCTCACCCAGATCGTGAAGATGCGCGGTGGCCGCGTGATCGCGACGACGTCGAGCGAGCCCAAGGCGGAGCTCGCGCGCGAGGCCGGAGCGGACGAGGTGCTCGGCTACGAGTCCTTCGGCGAGCGCGTCCGGGAGCTGACGGGCGGGGACGGCGCCGCGGTCGTCTACGACGGGATCGGGCAGGCGACCTTCGACGAGAGCCTCGCCTCGCTGCGGCCGCGCGGCTACATGGTCTCCTACGGAGCCGCGAGTGGCGCGCCGGCGCCGCTCGAGATCCGCCGCCTGAACGTAGGCGGATCGCTGTTCGTGACGCGACCGTCGCTCGGGCATTACGTGGCGCGCCGCGACGAGCTGCTGCGCCGGGCCGAGGACGTGTTCGGCTGGATCGCGGACGGCAGGCTCGAGCTGCGCGTCGAGCGCCGCTACCCGCTCGAGGACGCCCGCCGGGCCCAGGAGGACCTGGCCGCGCGAGCGACCGTCGGCAAGCTGCTGCTGCTGCCCGGCTCCTGACGGCGGGCCCGAGCGGAGGAGATGGCCGCCACCGTCGCGATCGGGCTTGTGATCGGCGCGGCCCTTGGGGCGCTGATGACACGCGGCAAGCTCTGCTTCAACGCCGCCCTGCGCCGTACCGTGTTCGAGCGCGAGCCGACAGTGCTGCGAGCGTTCGCGATCGCAGTCGCGATCCAGCTGATGCTGCTTCCGGTGCTCGTGGTGCTTGGGGTTTCGCTCGCGCCGGTCGGGCTCTTCCCGCTCGCGCAGGTCGTCGGCGGGCTCGTGTTCGGCGTCGGCATGGCGCTCGCAGGCGGCTGTATCACCGGGATCCTGTGGAAGGCCGGCGCCGGCTCGATCGCTACCGCGGTCGCGATCGCGGGCTTCGCCGCCGGGGAGCTCGCGATCCGAGGCCCGGGCCTTCAAGCGCTCAGCGCGCTCGACCGCGCTTCCCCGCGCCCCGCAGGCCAGACCGTGCACGGGGCGCTCGGGCTCCCGTACGAGCCGGTCGCAGCCGTGCTCGGGGCGCTCCTGCTCGCGATCCTGCTTCGCCGCAGCCGCGCCGGGCTCGGCCTCGGGCTCGGCCTCGGGGCGCTCAGCGCGCTCGCCTGGCTCGCGGCCGACGTCGTCGGCGCGGGCTATGGGCTCGGGTTCACCGGCACGGCCGAAAACGTCCGCCGCAGCCTCGCCGCCGGCGACCCTTCGCTGCTCTCGTGGCCGGTGTTCCTGGCGCTCGGGGTGATCGCCGGGGGAG
>JACCXP010000386.1 GCA_013696905.1 Thermoleophilaceae bacterium | reverse complement strand
CCCGCGCATCCGCGAGGAGCTGAGCGCGATCTCCGGCTGGCCGACGATCCCCCAGCTGTTCATCGACGGCGAGCTGGTCGGGGGCTGCGACATCGTCATGGAGATGTACGAGACCGGTGAGCTGGCGCAGAAGCTGGGCGTCGAGATGCCGGAGGACGAAGGGCCCGCCTCGCCCGAGGTCGAGCTGCCGGCCCAGTCGGGCCCGATCCAGCTCGAGAACCGGCTCGACTAGGACCACGCCCGAGGAGTCACAGCCCGCGCGCGCCGAGACCTCGCAACACGCGCCCGGCCGCGCCCGCCACGCCCTCACAAGGGGTGCACGGCGTCATGTGGACGGTGCGGAACGCCGCGGGAGCGCTCGTCTACCAGACGACCTGCACCGCGGTTACGCTCGACTGATCGGCGGGGGCTTCGATTCGAGTTGGCTTCTGAACAGGGCTTTTTCTCACTCCGCGGCTTCTGGGACGCCCCTCTCGGTTGCCCGCATTTGCGAGAGATCGCGGGAGTTTCGTCACCCGGGACGGGCAACGTGACGAAAACCTCCCAAGCGACCGGGCGCTCTACGTCACCACCGCGTTCTCCGGCCTGGGCCGCCGCGGCGAGCTGCTCGCGCTGCGCTGGCGCGCGGTCGACTTCGACCAGCAGGCGTTCCGCGTGGTCGAGTCCTGCGGCCAGGGCGAGCTGTCGTGGCCGAAGTCCGGACGTGCGTGCACGGTTCCGATGGTCGAGCAGGTCGACAAGGCCCTGACGAAGCCTGGCGGGGCGCGAGCGCCATACGCAGCCGCCGGACCTCGTCTTCCCCGGCTCGGAGGGCGGCTACATGGACTCGTCGGCGCTGCGCTACGTAGCGGCGCTGGAGCGCGCCGATCTGCGCGTGCTGGGCTTCCAGACCTGCGCACACCTTCGGCTTGCTCGCCATCAACGACGCCTCGATCGTCCCGGTGCAGGTGTGGATGGGCCACGCCGACGTCAATACGACGATGCGCTACCTGCACCAGAAGAGCCGCGCCGGCGACGGCTGCTCTCCCCCGGGCACGAGCTTGAACACCGCGCCGGTTCCGAGGCCGAGGGCGAGGTCCATGGCGAGGCACGCGATGGTGAGCGGCACCATGGCGGTGTAGGCGGCGGCGAGCGCGGCGACGGCGATGATGGAAACGAGCACGCCAATCGAGCGGCGCCGCCGGATCGAGAGGCGCAGCTAGCACCCGGCCGCTCACAGCCGCGGCCAGTCGCTCAGCCCGACCAGGTCGAGGGCGCGGCGGCCCACCAGGTAGGAGCCCGTGCGCGCGGTCCGGCCGGCGCGCGGGCGGCAGCTCAGCACACGCGGCGCGACCTCGGCCTGCACCATCCGCACGAGCGGCTGGGCCACGCTCGGCCACGAGAAGCGCAGCGCCACGCGCGCGAGCGCCTCGGCGTAGTGCCCTCGCCCGTTGTCGAGCACGCGCTCTAAAGCGTCCGCCGTGCCCTCCACGTCGCCCGGAGCCACCACCGCGCCGAGACCCTCGCGCTCCACCAAGGCGCCCAGGTCGCCGCTGCCCGTGCACACCACCGGAAGGCCCGTCCAGAAGCAGTCGAGCAGCCGGGTGCGGAACGCGAAGCGCGTCTCGAGGTGATCGGAGTGGGTGGACAGGGCGCAGTCGGCGTCGAGCAGCCAGTCGGCCCTGCGCTCGTATGGCACCCAGGAGGAGTTGAAGAAGACCACCCTGTCGAGCAGGCCGAGCTCGGCGGCCACCGCCCGCGCCCGCTCCGCGGCGCGCTCGGCCGGCACCTGGCGCGCCGCGCCCATGAACACGAGCCGCACTCGCGGGCGGCGCTCGACCAGCCGGCCCACGGCCCTGATCGCGGTCTCGGCGTCGAGCCACGGCCACAGACCGCCGTTCCAGAGGATCACTTGATCCTCGCGGCCGATCGCCTCTCCGAAGGAGCCGCGCGCGCCGTCGCCGCCGCTCGCCCGCGGCGGTTCGTCAGGCAGCCCGAACGTCACCACGTCGAGCACGGAGCGAAGCGTGGGGTCGGCTCGGTGGCGCGCGTCGTCGATCAGGCGCTCGGCCAGCATCGCCCCGAGCAGCAGGTCGCGCTGCTTCTCGCTGGCGCAGATGAAGCCGTGCCCGATGCGCAGCGCCTCGAGCAGGCGGTCGATCGCGTACCCGGTCATGAGCCGCCGGAGCCCGGGCCGCTGGCCGGGGAAGCCCGCGAGCATCTCGAGCGGCTGGGGCACGTAGAGGTCGAAGATCAGCTCCTTGCCCGAGCGTCGCAGCATCCGCATGAACGGCGGCCAATGCGGCAGCGCCAGCACCACGTCGGTGGCGCGCAGCGGCTCCTCGAGCGCCGCGGGCGCCTGGGGGGAGAAGGCCACGCACGGCATGCCGGCCACCCGTGCCGGCGGCTTGCCGGCGGCTGCCAGCGTCACGTCGGAGTGCGCCGAGAGCACCCGGGCCAGCTCGAGCGCGCGGATGCTCGTGCCCGTCAGAAGCGCCTCGAGCGGCTCGTGGGACACCACAAGCACCCGCCGGCGCGTCATGCCGGCAACCGGCCGGCCAGCACGTACTGAGCGGCGAGGTAGGGGGCGAGCGGGGTCCGCAGGAGCGCCCGCGCGACCCTGAGCTGCCAGCCGCCGAACCACAGCCGCGGGTCCACGTGGACCACCTCGAGCCCGGCGCCCTCGAGCAGCTCGCGCGCGTCGAGCAGGGTGAACCAGCGCAGGTGGGTGGCGTCGAAGAGCCCGACCGGCTCGCGCGGCCAGCGCCCGCGGCGCACCAGGGTGAGCGGCACGAGCGCGTACTGCACGTTCGGCAGGCTCACCACCACCGTGCCGCCCGGGTCGAGCAGGCGGGTCGCGTGCCGCAGAGCCGTCCACGGGTCCACCAGGTGCTCGAGCACGTCGGCGGCCACCACGCAGTCGAAGCGGCCGAGGTCAGCGGGCGGGTCGGCCAGCGCCGCGGCCAGGTCGCCCTGGAGCACGCGGTCGAGCACCCGCTCGGCATCGGCGGCGTAGCTCGGGCTCAGCTCGATGCCCACCACCTCGGCGCCCTGGCGGGCCTTGAGCGCCGCGCCGAGCACTCCGGAGGCGCAGCCGAGGTCGAGGATCCGCCGCGCCAGGGGCGGCACGAGCGCCTGCACGTCGGGGCGGGAGGACTCGTAGCCCCCGCGGCGGGCCTCCCGCATCTCCGTATCCGCCATCACGCGCAGGATGGCAGGCCCTTCGGTGGCGGCCGTCTGATCCGAGGTGATCGGCCGTCTGAGTGAGGCGGCGCCGAAGGTAGCGGCGGCTGCTCGAGGAGGCGGAGGAGGCCCTGATCGAATCTCGCCCCGCTACTCGAGGAAGCCCCGCTCAGGAGGCTGTTGTCGATCGGGCTGCCACCGCCGATCACGATGACTCCTCGCCACCCGTGCTCGTGCAGCATCTCCATCACCTCTTCGACGTTCGCGACCGTCGGGTCGGGCTGGGTCCCGCTGTCGACGCTCGCGCTGATCCCGGCCGCCTCGAGCGCCTCGACGAGACCGTCGACCGGACCGTTCGCGAGCAGGTACTCGTCGGTCACCACCAGTACGCGCGCCAGTCCCAGTCTGCGCGCGTGGGTCGGGAAGGCTCTGGCTAACTTTGCCGCCGACGACGACGGGCGACGGAAGCAGCAGGCTGAACGCCCTCTGCCCTGGGCTCTCGGCTCCGGTCGGCCACGGCCGCGCGCTGGTGATCGCCGACGTGTCGCTGCTCATCGCCGGCGGCGCCTCGGTGCTCGAGGTTGCCCAGCAGGCCGGGCACGGCCCGGCGCTCTCGCTGGCGACGTATGACCACCTGCTCAGCGAGTGGCAGGGCGCTCCGGCGGTTGCCCGGGCGACCGGATTCTGGCGGCGCGTGCCCAGATTGTGCCCAACTCGGCCGGACGTGCTCGGGCGCCCGATCAGGAAGTGGCCGATTAGCAGGCACTTCCGTCAAGCCCAGCGTCGGACTCGAACCGACGACCCCTTCTTTACCATGGATCCCAGGGACCCCGACGAGCGTGCACGCGACGCGTCTCGGGACACAGAAACGCCTGTAACAGGTGAAGATCCGAAGATCCGAGCGAGGACACGTAGTGCCGAGGTTACGCCCTTGCTGGGACTGATGTACCCGTTTTGTACCTCGTTCGCCGGAGCAGTCTGCCGCACTCGCGGGGCGAGTGCCGATCCGGTGGCCCGCGGCCGCTAACCCACTGCATGGAAGGGAGCAGCGCAGCCC
>JACCXP010000385.1 GCA_013696905.1 Thermoleophilaceae bacterium | reverse complement strand
AGCCGAGGAACAGGTTGGCGTCGGTCACGGTCGGCCGCTCGCCGCCGCGCCCGTAGGCGGCCGGGCCGGGGTCGGCACCCGCCGACTCGGGGCCCACCCGCAGCGCCCCGCCCGCGTCGGCGCGCGCGATCGAGCCGCCCCCGGCGCTGACGGTGTGGACGTCGACCATCGGCAGCTTGACGGGCACGCCCGCGACCACCGACTCGGTCGTGGTCTGCGCCTCCCCTTCGATGATCGGCGCGACGTCCGTGCTCGTACCCCCCATGTCGAACGTGAGCACGTCCGGATAGCCGCTCGCGGCCGCGGCGTAGGCCGCCCCGACGACGCCTCCGGCCGGCCCGGACAGCACGCACGCCGCCGCCTGGCCGGCAGCCACCTCGAGCGCCACGACGCCGCCCGAGGACTGCATCACGAGCGGCGCGGGCACCCCCGCCGCCTCCACCTTGCCGGCAAGGCTCTCGAGGTAGGCGGCGAGGCGCGGCGCCAGATAGGCGTCGGCCGCCGCCGTCGAGAAGCGCTCGTACTCGCGGAACTCGGGCAGCACCTCGCTCGAGAGCGACACGTGCACGCCAGGCAGCGCCTCGCGCAGCGCCTCCCCAACGCGGCGCTCGTGGCCGGGGTGGAGGAACGAGAACACCAGGCACACTGCCACCGCCTCCACCTCGGCTTCCGCGAGCGCGCGCGTGGCCTCCTCGACGCTCGTCTCGTCGAGTGGCTCGAGCTCGCCGCCCGGTCCCATCCGCTCCTTGACGGTGAAACGGAGCTCGCGGGGCACGAGCGCGGGCGGGCGGTCGCGCGTCAGGTCATAGAGCGAGGGACGGTTCTGGCGGGCGATCTCGAGCACGTCGCGGAAGCCCTCCGTGGTCACGAGCGCCGTGCGCGCCCCGCGGCGCTCGAGTAGGGCGTTGGTCGCAACCGTCATGCCGTGGGAGAAGGCGGCGACCTCTCCGGCGTCAACGCCCGACGCCTCGAACGAGGCCATCACGCCCTCGGACTGGTCGCTCGGCGTCGAGGGCACCTTGGCGGTCACGAGCCGGTCGCCCGCGATCGCCACCAGGTCGGTGAAGGTGCCGCCCACGTCGACACCCAGGCGGGTGGCGCCCCGGTCGTCGCTCATGGCTCAGGCAGCGAGGAGCCCACGAGGCGCGCGACCCTACCACCGCCGCCACAGCTGGGTTAGGGTCGCACGACACGGTTCGCGGCCGAAGGGGGAGGCACGATGGAGGCAGGTACCGCTCGAATCGGCGAGGGGGGCTTCGGGCCCTCGTGGCTGCGTGCGCTCAAGGGCAACGAGCGGCGCGCCTTCAACGCGTCGTTCATGGGCTTCGGACTCGACGCCTTCGACCTGATCATCCTGACGCTGTCGCTGTCGGCGATCGGCGCCACGTTCGGCGTCGGCACGGGCGCCACCGGTACGCTGGTCACGGTCACGCTGGGCGTCTCGGCGATCGGGGGGATCGCAGCCGGCGTGCTCGCCGACCGCATCGGCCGGGTCAAGACGCTGATGATCACCGTCGGCTGGTTCTCGGTCTTCACCGCGCTGTCGGGGTTCGCCCAGTCCTACGAGCAGCTGCTGTTCCTCAAGGCGATGCAGGGGCTCGGCTTCGGCGGCGAGTGGGCCACGGGCGCGGCGCTCGTGGCGGAGGCCGCGCGGCCCGAGAACCGCGGCAAACTGCTCGGGCTCGTCCAGGCATCGTGGGCGGTCGGCTGGGCGCTCGCGGCGATCGCCTGGACGATCGTCTTCTCACTCGCGCCCGAGGAGCAGGCCTGGCGCTACCTGTTCTTCCTCGGCATCCTTCCCGCGCTGCTGATCCTGTACCTGCGCCGCAACGTCAAGGACGCGGACGTCTGGCTCGAGACCCACAGGGCGGAGGAGGAGCGGCGCGAGGAGGCCGTCGCGGCCGGTGCGACCAAGAGCCCGCTCGCCCAGATCTTCTCAGGCGACCTGCTCAAGATCACGATCCCGGCGACGCTGCTCGCGACGGGCATCCAGGGCGGCTACTACGCGATGTTCACCTGGGTTCCGACGTACCTCAAGACCGAGCGCGGGCTGACCATCATCGGCACGGGCTCCTACCTGGCGGTGCTGATCGTCTCGGCGTTCGTCGGCTACGTGTTCTCTGGCTACGTGCACGACTGGCTCGGCCGCCGCAAGGCCTTCGCGCTCTTCGCCGCGGCCTCGGCCGTGTCGCTCTTCCTCTACGTGTCGGTGCCGCCCGGGGGCAATACCGTGCTGCTGTTCGTGGCGATCCCGCTCGGGTTCTTCTCGGCGGGCGCCTTCTCAGGCTTCGGCTCCTACCTGGCCGAGCTCTTCCCCACCCGCGCACGCGGCGCGGGGCAGGGCTTCGCCTACAACGCCGGACGCGCGCTCGGCGCCCTGTTCCCGCTCGCGATCGGCTTCCTCGCCGCGTTCTTCGGCCTTGGCGGGGCGATCATCTTCGGCTGTGCGGCATACGGCCTGGCGCTCGTGTCGCTGCTGTTCCTGCCGGAGACGAAGGGGAAGTCCTTCGAGGTGGTCAACTAGCTAGAGCACCGCCTGCTCGTCCTCGAGCGCGTCGGTCACGAACATGTGGCCGGGCGCGTGGGTGATCATCAGCGGCGGCCCGCTGGCGACGGCCACAGCCTGGGGCGTAACCCCGCAGGCCCAGAACACGGGGACCTCGCCTGGCTTCACGGTGACGGGGTCGCCGTAGTCCGGCTCGTCGAGGTCGGCGATGCCGATCGCCTCTGGGTCGCCCACGTGCACCGGCGCGCCGTGGACCCGGGCGAAGCGGCTCGTGATCTGCGTGGCTCGGATCGCCTCGGCGGGCGCCATCGGGCGCATCGAGACGACGAGCGGCCCGGAGAACCGTCCGGCTGGCCGGCACGGCACCGAGGTCCTGTACATCGGCACGTTGCGCCCCTCCTCGACGTGGCGGACGGGCACGCCCGATTGCAGCAGCGCCCGCTCGAACGTGAACGAGCATCCGATCAGGAAGGCCACCAGGTCGTCCGACCACAGCGCGCGGACGTCGGTCACCTCCTCGCCGAGGTGCCCGTCGCGGTAGACGCGGTAGCGCGGCAAGTCGGTGCGCAGGTCGGCACCCGGAGCGAGGTCGCGCGGCACCGGGTCGCCGGCGTCGCACACCTCGAGCACGGGGCACGGCTTCGGATTGCGGGTGCAGAAGAGCAGGAACTCGTAGGCGTGGCTCTCGGGCAGGACGACCAGGTTCGCCTGCGTGTGCCCGGGCGCGAGCCCCGCGGTCGGCTCCGCCCACTCGCCACAGCGGATCGACTCGCGCAACCGACGGAGCTCGAGGCTGACGCGCTGCTCCACGCGCGGGACGCTACTGCGTCGTCGCCTTGGTCTCGGTCACGCTCGTCATCCCTGTTCCTCCAGTCTGCTCTTTAGCTCTGCGAGGGCCGACACCCGGCGCTCCGCGTACTTGTCGATCCAGCGGTCGTGGACCAACCGGATCGGCACCGGGTTCAGGAAGTGCAGCTTCTCCCGGCCCGACCGGCGGGCGACGACGAGGCCCGCGTCCTCCAGCACGCGCAGGTGCTTCATGACTCCGAAGCGCGTCATCTCGAGCTCCGACTCGAGCTCCGTGAGCGTGCGGCCGTCACGCACGAAGAGCCGGTCGAGCAGGAAGCGACGCGTCGGGTCGGCGAGCGCCTTGAACACCAGGTCGTCGTCCGTCATGGCGCGGAGGATAGGTGACCCGATGGTCACCTGGCA
>JACCXP010000373.1 GCA_013696905.1 Thermoleophilaceae bacterium | reverse complement strand
CGACCTCGACAGGACCTGCCGGAGCATGGCCGTAGGTCAGCACCGCCGCGAGCGGCGGGCTCTCACTGCTCACCGCGGCGTACGCCTCGCGGGCGCGCTCGGCGGGCAGCTCGACCTCCACGAGGCGGTCGACGCGCAGCTGGCCACTGCCGAGCAGGCGCAGGAACTCCTCCATGTTGCGGTTCTCCGTCCAGCGTACGTAGGCGATCGGGTAATCGACACCGGCGCGCTCGTAGATCGGGTCGTAGCGACCGGGACCGTAAGACGTGGAGATCAGCACGTCGGCCTCACGCCGATAGAGCTCGGGGCGCTCGAGCGACAGGCCGATGTCGCCCACCGGCACGACGCGGCCCTTGGGCCGAAGCATCGCCACGGCGGCGTTGACGATCGCGCTCGATGCGCTCGACGCTGTGACCACGACGGAGTCGGCGCCGACTCCGTCCGACCAGCCGGCGACGAGCGCCGGCGCCCCGTCGGGGGCCACCGTCCGCTCGGCCCCGAGCTCCTCTGCCAGCTCGCGCCGACGCTCGACGGGCTCGACGCCGAGCACTCGGCAGCCGGCGGCTCGCAGCATCTGCACGGTCAGCAGGCCGAGCAGCCCGAGCCCGACGACCACGACGCGCTCGCCGAGCGTCGGGTCGGCGCGTCTCACACCCTGGAGCGCGATCGCGCCGAGCGTCGTGAACGCGGCGTCGCGCAGGGCCACGCCCACTGGCACCGCCGCGACCAGGTTGCCGGGCACCGAGACGACCTCGGCGTGGTTGGCGGCCCCGGCGCCGGCGCACGCCACGCGCTGGCCGACGCGGAAGTCGGCGATGCCGCCGGTGTCGAGCACGACGCCCGCGGTCGAGTAGCCGATCACCGTGTCGGCGCTCACGCTTCCCCTGATCAGCTCGGCCGTTTGCCTGACGCCGTGGTCGCGCGCGTGCTGGAGCGCCTTCAGCACGAGATCCGGGTTGCGGATCGCCCGCATCGGCAACGAGCCGCCCTCCGAGGCAAGTCCCGCCCGTTCGGTGCCGCTCGAGATCACCGAGGCGGCGTTGGCCACGAGCACGTGCCCCGGCGCCGGGCCGGGGGCCGGAACCTCGGCCACGTGCGCCTGTCCATTTCGCAAGACGACCTGCTTCACGGCCGCTGAGGCTACCGGCGGGTCGTGGCGCTCAGTGCGAAGCGCGGCGGCCGCGCCCGATCACGTACCAGCCGGCCACACGGCCGAGCCGGTCGAGCGCACGTGGGTCTCGCAGCGCTCGCACCCGCGAGGCGAGCCAGTCGGTCACGAAGGTGTCGGCGGCGTGGAAGTGGCGCACCGAGGTCGAGACCTCGGCGAAGCCCGCGCCCGCCATCAGCCGGCGCAACCCCCGCGGGCTGTAGACCCGTACGAGCGGCCGCGCGCCGATGCCGGAATGCTCGACGCCGCTCGAGAGCACGCCCTCCATCGAGCGCTCCCTGAGCAGCCCGCGCCCGATCAGCCCTTCGAGCAGCACCTGGTTGACCCAGTAGTGAAGCGAGCTGTGGTTGTAGACCACGATCCGAGCCTGCCCGCCCGGAGCCAGCACCCGGTGGACCTCGCCGAGCGCCGCCGCCATGTCGGGGGTGTGATGGAGCACGCCGTTGCTCGACACGCGGTCGAAGCTCTCGGAGGCGAACGGAAGCGCCTCGGCGTCGCCCTGCAGCACCTCGGCCGTCAGCCCGGCAGCCGCCAGGTGCGCCCGCGCGAGCTCGACGTGGCGAGGCGTCAGGTCGACGCCGGACACCTCGGCGCCGGCGAGCGCGTAGCGCGCCAGGTCGATCCCCTGGCCGCAGCCGACGTCCAGCACGCGGAGACCGCTGGTCTCGTCGTAACCGAGCTCCGCCGTCATCCAAGGTGCGTGGTCATCGCGCGCGGACAGCAGGCGCTCGAAGTACTCGCGAGAGCCCGGCTCGCCCGCCGCCACATTCGAGCCGCACGGATCCGCCGTCCATTGCTCGACCGCGGCGCGCTTGTGGTCGAGCGAGGACGCGATCCGGCGAGGCTACCATCGGCCGGTCGATGCCGAGGCCGCGCAGAATCCTGTCGGTGGTGGGCACGCGACCGAACTTCATGAAGGTGGCGCCGATCGCGGCCGAGCTGGCCCGGCGCCGGTCCGAGTTCGACCACGTGCTCGTGCACACCGGCCAGCACTACGACGACTCGATGTCGCGCATCTTCCTCGAGGAGCTCGGCGTCGGGGAGCCCGACCACCTGTTGGAGGTGGGCTCGGGCTCGCACACCCAGCAGACCGCGCGCGTGATGGAGCGACTCGAGCCCGTGCTGCTGCACGAGCAGCCCGACCTCGTGCTGGTGCCGGGAGACGTCAACTCGACGATGGCCGCCGCGCTCGTGGCCGTCAAGCTCGGCCTGCCCGTCGGGCACTTCGAGGCCGGCCTGCGCTCCTTCGACCGCACGATGCCCGAGGAGATCAACCGCCTGGTGGCGGACTCGGTGTCGGAGCTCCTCTTCATCCACTCTCCCGAGGCGCGCGCCAACCTGCTTGCGGAGGGCGTCGAGCCGGGCCGGATCCACGATGTCGGCAACACGATGATCGACACGCTCGTCGCGATGCGCCCGCGGATCGACGCGCTCGGGGCGGCCGCCGCGCACGGCTTCGAGCCCGGCCGCTACCTGGTCGTCACGCTCCACCGCCCGGCGCTCGTGGACGGCGCGCTGCTGGCGGACGCGCTGCTCGCGCTGGCGAAGGTCGCCGAGGCGCTGACCGTGGTGTTCCCGGCGCACCCGCGCACCCGCGCGGCGATGGACGCGCTCGGGCTCGGTGCGCTGGGGGAGCGCCTACATGTGGTGGAGCCGCTCGGCTACCTGGAGTTCCTCTCGCTGCTGGCCGACTCGGCCGGGGCGCTCACGGACTCCGGCGGGATCCAGGAGGAAACGACCTACCTCGGCATCCCGTGCTTCACGCTGCGCGACAACACCGAGCGCCCGATCACGGTGGAGATGGGCACCAACACCCTGCTCGGCCTGGCGCCCGAGCGGATCGCCGAGGTGCCCGCACTGATCGAGCGGGGCGCCGGACGGGCGGCGCGGGTGCCGCCGCTGTGGGAAGGGCATGCGGCTGCCCGGATCGCCGACGTGCTGGCGGGAGCGCGGCTCGACACGGCGGCCGTCGCCGGC
>JACCXP010000347.1 GCA_013696905.1 Thermoleophilaceae bacterium | reverse complement strand
CCGCGGCGCCGGGCGGCGCCGGCGATGCAGCGGCCGGAGCACCGGAAGGCGTGCCCGCAGATGTGGCCGGGCGGCGGCGACGCGCGACGGGCGCGAGCGGGAACGGCCGCCGGCGAAGCGCCGCGAGCGCCTGTGCCGTCACCCATACGGGTGTCTGCGCGCTCGTGCGCGAGTAGCGGACGCTGCCGTCCGCCGCCTGCAGCGAGCGCAGGTAGCCGAGCGGCGTGCGGCTGCCGCGTCGGAAGCCTTCCGGATCGCGACCGGCCGCGACGAGGCCCTGCACGGCCCAGGCCGTTGACTGCGCGTTGGCATCGCCGCCCTCCATCCCGAACCCCCCGCTCGGCGCCTGCGCCCGGCGTAGGTAGGCGATGGCGCGGCGCGTCCCGGGCGTGCGTGCGCGCCCGGCCGCGCCGAGCGCCTGCAGCACGGCGCCCGTGCTGTCGACGTCGCTCGCGCTGCCGGGAGCGAAGCCGAAGCCGCCGTCGCGGTTCTGGCGGCGAGCGAGCCAGGCCGCCGACCCCCGCACCGCCCGCGATCGCGGCTCCTCGCCGGCTGCACGCAGCGCCAGCACGCCAAAGGCGGTCAGGTTGACGGCGCGCTCGAACGAGCCGTCGCGGCCGCGGCGACGGCGCAGCTCGCGCAGCAGGTCACGACGGCCGAGCCGGCGCGGCGAGAGTCCCGCCGAGCGCAGCACCAGCATCGTGCGCTCGAGCGCCCCCGTGTCCGCGAGCGCTCCCGGGCGCCTGCGCACGTAATGGATCGCGGAGCGCCCACCGCGCTCCAGCTCGAGCGGGTTGCGACCCGCCGCCGCGGCGCCGAGCGCCGCCCAGCCCGTGAAGAGCTGCGTCGAGCGCTGCCCCGCGGCGCCGCCGAAGCCGCCGTCCGAGTTCTGGGCGCGCTCGAGGTAGGCGACGGCGCGGTCCTCGGCGGTGGCCGCAGGTGCAGCGGGGGCGACGGCGAGCATCAGCGCCAGCGCAACCGCGGCGATGCCTCCGGCGCTCGCGGCGCCGGTCGGCCAGCGCACCTCGAAGCGGCGGCGATAGCGCGCGAGGGCGTGCAGGAAGGCGGGCCCGACCAGCAGGCAGAACGCCACGTTGCCGATCGCATGCGCCGCGTTGAACCACAGCGACCCGGCCGAGACGATCACGAACGCGGCGGCCGTCTGCTCGGCGGCGAGCGTCCACTGGTAGACGTCCATCACGAGCCCAAAGGCGATCCCGGCGAGCGCGCACGGCAGCGCGAGCGCGAGGCGGCCGAGCTCGCGGCCGCGCGTCAGCCGGGCGAGCGCGGCTCCGCCGATCCCGACCCCTCCCCAGGCCGCCATCTGCCATGGCGTCCAGGGCCCCTGGCCGAAGAACAGGTTCGACACGAGCGCCGTGACCGCGCCGACCGCGAACCCGGGCGCTCCGCCGAGCGCGTAGCCCGCGAACAGCACGATGTCGGTGGTCGGCTTGACGTTCGGGATCGGCGCAAACGCGATCCGCCCGATCACGGCCAGCGCCGCGAGCGCGGCGACGAGCGCGAGCACGCGGGCCGGCGGGCGCGAGCGCTCGTACCACGCGAAGCCGGCGGCGAGCGCGAGCGCCAGCAGCAAGAAGGCGGTGAGCGCCCAGCTCATGCCACGAGCTCCCGAGCGAGCGCCCGCGCGCCGCCCTCGGGGGTGAGGGCGGCCCCGTCGAGCACGCGCGCCACCTCGGTCGAGAAATGCCAGCCACCCGCGAGCACCGTTGCCGCGGGTCCGTCGGCGACGATCGTGCCCTCCCCCATCAGCACCACTCTCGCGCACGCGGCGGCGGCGAACTCCGTGTCGTGGGTCGCCACGATCACCGCGGCGCCGTGCTCGGCGAGCGCCGCCAGGCGCGCGGCGAGATCGCGCTTGCGGCCGCGGTCCATCCCGCGGGTCGGCTCGTCGAGACAGACGGCTGCGACCGGCTCGCCCGCAAGGACGACCTCGAGCGCGAGCCGCTGGCGCTCTCCTCCCGACAGGTCCCGCGGGTCCGAGCGCTCACGGCCGAGGAGGCCTGCGGAGCGCAGGGCATCGGGGCCGGCCTCGTCCTCCACGTGCTCGTGGATCAGGTAGTCGCCTGGGCTTTGGAGCAGGAGCGCGACCTCCCCGGCGCGCTCGACCTCTCCGCGCGTCGGCTCGGTGAGCCCGCGTGCCAGCCGCAAGAGGGTGGACTTGCCGGCGCCGTTTCGGCCCATCAGCGCGACCCGCTCGCCCGGCGCCACGCGCAGGTCCACCC
>JACCXP010000344.1 GCA_013696905.1 Thermoleophilaceae bacterium | reverse complement strand
TATTCGCACGCGGCGAGCGCCGCTTCGCTGCTCTTCTGCTCCGGGCAGGTGCCGCTCGATCCGGAGTCCGGCGATCTCGTCGAGGGCACGATCGGCGAGCAGGCGACTCGCTGCCTCGAGAACCTCGACACGATCTGCCGCGCGGCCGGGACGACCCTGTCCGCCGCGGTGCGCGCGACGGTCTACCTGACCGATCTCGGCGGCGACTGGGCGGAGGTCAACGAGGCCTACGGCGCCTACTTCGTCGCCGATCCTCCCGCCCGGGTCGCGATCGGCGTGGCGGCGCTGCCGATGGGGGCGCGCGTGGAGATCGACGCCGTGGTCGCGCTCTAGGCGTCCGCGATGGCCGTCACCGAGCCCGCCGTCGACCTCGCCGACATCGAGCGGGCCGCGCGCACGCTCGACGGGCTCGTCCGTGAGACGCCGATGCTGCCCGCCGGTGAGATCTCGCGCCGGGTGGGGTCGCGCGTCTGGCTCAAGGCCGAGAACCTCCAGCTCACCGGGTCCTTCAAGCCGCGCGGGGCCTCGAACAGGATCTCAGGCCTTGCGCCGGCCGAGCTCGCGGCAGGCGTCGTGGCGGCGAGTGCCGGCAACCACGCACAAGGGCTCGCCTTTGCGGCCCGGCGCCTCGGTGCACAGGCCACCGTCTGCATGCCCGCCGGCGCCCCGCTCGCGAAGATCGCCGCCGTGCGCCAGTACGGGGCCGAGGTGCGGCTGATCGACGGCTCCTACGACGAGGCGCAGGACGCCGCGCGCGAGCTCGCGCGCTCGCAGGGCATGACGCTCGTGCCGGCGTTCGACGATCCCGACGTCGTCGCCGGCCAGGGCACCGTCGGGCTCGAGGTCGCGCGCCAGGCCCCGGGCACGCGGCTGATAGTCGTCCCGCTCGGAGGCGGCGGGCTCGCCACCGGGATCGCGATAGCCGCCAAGGCGCGACTGCCCGGCGTGCGCGTGATCGGGGTGCAGGCCGACGCGTGCGCTCCGTATCCGGCCTCGATCGCCGCGCACCGACCGATCGGCGCACGGTCTGCCAACACGATCTGCGACGGGATCGCGATCAAGCGGCCGGGTGACTTCACGCTGCCGCTCGTCGAGCGCTTCGTCGACGACGTCGTGACGGTCAGCGAGGATCAGGCGGCCCAGGCGATGGTGCTGCTGCTCGAGCGCTCGAAGGTCGTCGTCGAGGGCGCCGGAGCGGTGGCGGTGGCGGCGCTCGTGCAGGGGCTGGTCGAGGCCCCGGGCGAGGGGGATGTATGCGCCGTGCTCTCGGGCGGCAACGTCGATGCCTCGCTGCTCGCGGAGTGCATCCGCCTCGGCGAGACGGCCGCGGGCCGGCGGATCGTGCTCGCGACGGTCGTGCCTGACCGCCCGGGCGCGCTCGCCGGCCTGCTGCGAGTGGTGGCCGAGCACGGCGCCAACGTTGTGGACGTCGAGCACCTGCGCGACGGCGTCGACCTGCATGTGCGCGAGACGGCGATCCAGCTCGTGCTCCAGACGATGGGGCCCGAGCACGACGCCGAGGTGCTGGCGGCCGTCGAGGCCGAGGGCTTCTCGACGGGGGTGGAGGTGGCGGGTGGCTAGTGCGGCCGGGCAGCGAAGAGGCGCGGGTCGTTAGTGATCACGCCGTCGACGCCGAGCGCGTCGAGCGTCGCGATCTGGTCCGCCTCGTCGACCGTCCAGGCATAGAGCAGCCCGCCGGCGCCGCGCACGGCCGCCACCAGCCGCGGCCCGATCAGCAGGTGGTGGGCGACGACGGCCTCGCAGCGCCGCTCGCGCGGCATGCGCGCCGCGCGGCGCGGCAGCCACGCGCGCAGGAGGCGCAGATAGGCGAGCGCCGCGAGCGACACGAGCGGCACACGCGTCCAGTCCCTGCGCGCGCGCGGCAGCGACCAGCCGCGGCGAAGCCCCGGGGCGAGCTGCCCGAGGCGGTAGAGCGACTCCGGCCATGTCGAGCACACGAGCGCGCGCTCGGTCAGCCCGCGCGAGCGCAGCTCCTCGACGACCTCGCGCTCGTAGCCCGGCAGCTTGAGGTCGACGTCGAGCTCGACGTCCGCGTAGGCCTCGCCCGCGAGCAGGTCAAGCCCTTCGGCGAGCGTCATCGGCTCACGGCCGGCGGCGTCCTCGAAGTCGTGGGCGAGCACGACGCGGCCGTCGGGCGCGCGCAGGACGTCGAACTCGATCATGTCGACGCCGAACGCGAGCGCTGCCTCGAAGCTCGCAGGGGTGTTGCCGGGCTCCGCCGCGGGAGCGCCCTTGTGGCCGACCCGCCGCAGCGCGGGCAGGTGCGGCGGGCGCGTCATCGCTGGCATCGCGGGCACCAGAAGGTGGTGCGGTTGTCGTCGCCCTGTCCGCGCGCCCTGACGAGTGTCTGGCAGCGCCGGCAGGGTAGCCCGCCACGGCCGTAGACCCACGTCCTGCGCTCGCGCGAGGAGCGCAGCGGGCGCCCTGGCTCCCAGGTCGTGATGCGTCCGCCGCGCTCGACCGACAGCTCCATCAACGGGCGCGCCACGCCGACGATCTCGAGCGCCTCCGGGTTCGAGACCTCGGACACCCGCCGCCAGGGGTCGATGCCCGCGAGGAAGCAGGCCTCCGACTTCCAGACGTTGCCGAAGCCCGCGACGTTGCGCTGGTCGAGCAGCGCGTCGCCGATGCCGCGCGTCTGGTCGTCCTCGCGCAGCCGCCGCAGGTAGGCGCCTTCGTCCCAATCGGGGGCGAGCACGTCGGGGCCGAGGGCGGCTAGGCGCTGGTCGAAGCGCGTGCGGGAGTCGGTCATCAGCTCTAGCACCGGCCCGTCGAACTGCACGACCTGGTGGCCCTCGGTGCGGATCACGAGCCAGGCGCGCCCCGCCGCGCGACGCCAACGCTCGCCGGTGCGGTAGACGCCCCACATCCCACCCATCCGCAGGTGCGAGTGGAGCGTCAGGTCGCCCTCGAAGCGCACGAACAGGTGCTTGCCGTGCGCGTCGACCGACCGCACCGCGCGGCCGGCCAGCCGGTCGGGCCAGCGGTCCATGCGGTGGCGCGGGTGGGGAGCCTCGATCGAGACGATCTCCCGGCCGACCAGCACGGCCCCGACACGGCGCGCTGCGCTGTGGATCGTGTCGCCTTCGGGCACCCCTCAAATCGTAGGCAGGTGAGACCCTCAGGCGGCGGCGCTCGGCGCCAGGTCCCGAACCCGGACGCTGTCCGGGTCAAACAGCGGCTCGCTCGCCACTTCGGCTCCCTCCCACTCGCCGAACAGGCCGACGTCGACGCGAGCGCCCAGGTCGACCGAGGTCGGCAGATAGGCGTAGGCGATGCTCAACCCGACGCGGTGGCCGAAGCCTCCCGAGGTGACTCGCCCGCGGGCATCGCCATCGAACCGCACGGGCTCGGAGCCGAGGCACACGGAGCGCGGATCGTCGAGCACGAGGCAGCGCAGCCGCTGCGCGGGCCCACCCGCCTCACGCTCGGCCGCGAGCGCGTCGCGGCCGATGAAGCCGCCGGCCTTGTCCATGCGCACGGCGAACGCGAGGCCGGCGGCGGTGGGCGTGGTCTCGGGCGTCACGTCGAGGCCCCAGACGCGGTAGCCCTTCTCGAGCCGCAGCGAGTCGATCGCGCGGTAGCCCGCGGCCACGAGGCCGTGCGCACGCCCTTCCTCCCACAGCGCATCCCACAGCGCGAGCCCGTACTCGCTCGGGCAGTAGAGCTCCCAGCCGAGCTCGCCGACGAAGGTGATCCGCTGTGCGAGCACAGGCACCGCCGCGACCTCAAGCTCTTGCGCGCGCAAGAACGGGAAGCCCTCGTTCGAGAGGTCAGCGTCGGTGAGCGCGCCGAGGATGTCGCGCGAGCGCGGCCCCCACAGGCACAGGCACGCGCGCGCCGCGGTCATGTCCTGCGCAAGCGCTGAGCCGTCA
>JACCXP010000343.1 GCA_013696905.1 Thermoleophilaceae bacterium | reverse complement strand
GGTCACCCCATGCCCCCTCTGCCACCTGAACCTCGACATGCAGCAGCCCGAGGCGGCCAAGGTCGTCAACCGCGACCTCGGCCTCGCGGTGCTGCATCTGCCGCAACTGGTCGGGCTCGCCCTCGGGTTCACCCCGAAGGAGCTGGGGATGAAGCGTCACATCGCCTCGACCGAGTGGGTCGAGTCCCGGCTGGACGCACCGGCGGCGCAGAGCCCGGCCGAAACGGACGCCCTCACCGTCTGATGGCGCGGGAGCCCGGCGTCGGCCCGATCTCGTGGTCGGTCAGTTCCGGGTCGGCCTGTATGCGGCGCTCGATCCAGTTGGTCCCGACCGTGTCGCTGAGCCCGTGGGCGAGGATCGAGGCGAGGATCACGAACGCGGCCACTTCGAAGATCAGCTCGCGCTCCCCCACTGCCGAGTTCAGGACGAAGAGCGCGAACAGCATCGAAGCGACGCCCTTCGGGCCGAACCATGCGACGAAGACCCGGTGCGGGGTCGGCAGCTTCACTCTCAGGAACGAGATCGCGACCGCCAGGGGACGTGCCACCAGCAACGCGAAGACGATGAAGGCGAGCAGCAACCCGACCCCGACGCTCAGCCCGGTCGCGACGATCAGCGCACCGAAGACGAAGAAGGCGAGCACCTGCAGGATCGAGCTGACGTTCTCGGAGAACTCGATGAAGTCGTCGGCGATGTCGTGGTCGGCGACTGCCAGTGCGATGCCGCAGACGAACGCTGCGATGAACCCGTTCCCGATCGTCGCCTCGGCGATGCCGAACACCATCAGCCCCACCCCGAGGGCGAAGATCCCCTCGTAGCGACGCTCCATCCCACCCGCGGGCAGGTGGTGGGTCAGGCGGCCGGCGAGCAGACCGAGGGCGACCCCGATGATCGCGCCGACGGCCGCCTCCCCCAGCAGGTCGACGGCCTCCCTGCCCGCGTCGCCGCCGGGCGAGGCGAGCACGATGAAGAAGAGGACGAACGGAAGAGCCAGCCCGTCGTTGAGCCCGGACTCCAGGTTGAGGGTGTGGCGCACCGACTCGGGAACGCGCTGAGAAGTGACGACCGTGGACGTCACCACAGGGTCGGTCGGCGATAGCACCGCAGCGAGAAGGAAGGCCTCGGCCCAGGTCAGGTCGCCGAACAACCCCTTGGCGGCCAGCGCCAGGAGCAACAGCGTCAGGGGCATCGCGAGCGCCAGCGCACGGACGGGTGCGCTCCAGTGCACGATCAGGAGCTCCCGCCGGACGAACAGCCCGTCGGAGAACAGGGTCACGATCAGGGCCAGCTCGATCAACTGCACGACCGAGTCATCGGTCGCGCTGACGTCGACGAGATCCGCGCCGGCCAGGGCCGCGCCGAGCGCCACCCCGAGCACGGATACCGACAACACGGTGCCGTGGAACAGCCCCGACAGGCCAGCCGCGATCGCGAGCAGCAAACCGCTGAACAGCAGCACCTCGTTGAACCCCAGGTCCATTGGCCCAATTCTGGCGCAAGAGCCGGTGACGGACCTGGGAGCCAGCGACGCCCGCCTCGACCGGCTCGAGCGCCTGGGCGAGCTGCGAGCGAGGAAGGTGCTGACCGACACGGAGTTCGAGGCCGAGAAGAAGCGCCTGCTGGCCGGCGTGGATTAGGGCCGGAGCCCGAAAGCGCGGCAGCTGCCGCACCGCCGAGAAGAAGCGTTAAGCCGCGCTCGGCACCCGGACGAGGTCTCGGTCGACCAGCACCTCGGCGACCTGCACCGCGTTCGTCGCGGCGCCCTTGCGCAGGTTGTCGCCGACGACCCAGAGGTTCAGGCAGCGCTCGCGGCTGGGGTCGCGACGGATCCGCCCGACCAGCACCTCGTCCCGCCCGGCGGCGTCGATTGCGAGCGGGTAGGCGCCGCTGGCCGGCTCATCCAGAACGGCGACGCCAGGGGCCGTGCCGAGCAGCTCGCGGCAATTCTCCGGCGAGAGGTCCTCGGAGGTCTCGATATTGATCGACTGCGAGTGGCCGGTGAAGACGGGGACCCGGGCGCAGGTCGCCGAGATCCCCAGCTCCTCGCCGACGCCGAGGATCTTGCGGGTCTCGGCCATGATCTTGCGCTCTTCGGTCGTGTAGTCGTCGCCGTCCTTGAAGACCTCGACCTGGGGCAGGACGTTGAACGCGATGCGGTGCGGATACACGTTTGCCTGGGCCTCGGCCCCGTCCAGAACGGCCCGGCTCTGCTCGCGCAGCTCTTCGACGGCGCTCTGCCCCGTTCCCGAGACCGACTGATAGGTGGAGACGATGATGCGATCGATGCCGACCTGCCGGTAGATCGGGGCAAGAGCAACGACCATCTGCATCGTCGAGCAGTTCGGGTTGGCGACGATGCCGTTGTGCGACGCCGCAGCGTCAGGGTTGATCTCTGGGATGACCAGCGGGACGTCCTCGTGCATTCGGAAGTAGCTGGTGTTGTCGACGACCACTGCCCCGGCCTCGACCAGCTGCGGCACCCATTCGGCGCTCACCGAGCCGCCCGCCGAGGAGAGCACGAGGTCCAGCCCGTCGATCGCGTCGGCAGCGAGCCGGCGGCACTCCAGGACGGTGCCGTTGAAGGGGATCTCGCGGCCGGCGGAGCGCTCCGAAGCGTAGGCGACGACGTCGCTGGCCGGAAAGTCGCGCTCCGCGAGCACCTCGAGGATCGTCGAGCCGACCGCACCGGTGGCTCCAACGACCCCGACCCGGTAGCCGTCAGGTCGCATCTTGAGCTCTCCCCTGCTCGCCGTCGCCGGGCTTTCCGTTCCCGCCCCGCTCGTTGCCGCCGGGCTCGACCGTGGGACGGTGCTCGGTGCCCATCGGGTCCTCGCGCCGCACCGAGTCGGCGTCGAGCTCGAAGGCGTCGTGCAGCGCGTTCACGGCATCCGCGACCTGATCGGCGTTGATCACGCAGGAGATCTTGATCGGAGAGGTGGAGATCATCTCGATGTTGATCCCGTTTCCGCCCAGTGTCGCGAACACCTTCGCGGCGACGCCGGGGTGGCTGCGCATGCCGGCGCCGACGATCGACACCTTGCCGATCCGCTCGTCGGCTTCGATCCCGGCGCTGACGCTGTCGAGGCCGGCGATCACCTCGCGGGCGGTCCCGAGGTCGTCGCGCTCGACCGTGAACGAGAGATCGGCGAGGTCGTCCTCGGAGACGGGCTCGTTCTGGATGATCATGTCGACGTTGACATTCGAATCGGCGAGGGCGCTGAAGATCCGCCCGGCGACGCCGGGTTCGTCGCGCACGCCGGTCAGGGTGACTCGCGCCTCCCCGTCGGAGTGGGTTACGGCTGTGACCATCGGGCGTTCCATCGTCTCGTCCTCGGGCAAGACGAGGGTACCGGGGCCGTCCTCGAACGAACTGCGGCAGTGGATGCGCACGCGGTGGTTTCGCGCGTACTCGACCGAGCGCAGCTGCAGCACCTTCGCACCGGAGGCCGCCATCTCGAGCATCTCCTCGAACGACACGAACCGAAGCTTGCGCGCCTCTGGCACGATCCGCGGATCGGCGGAGTAGACGCCCGAGACGTCGGTGTAGATCTCGCAGACGTCGGCGCCGAGCGCCGCCGCGAGCGCGACCGCCGTCGTGTCGGAGCCGCCGCGGCCGAGGGTCGTCACGTCGTAGGAGGTCGAGACGCCCTGGAAGCCCGCAACCAGCACGACCTTGCCCTCGTCGAGGGCAGCGCGGATGCGGTCGGCGCGGACGTCGAGGATGCGCGCCTTGGTGTGGGACGTGTCGGTGACGATGCCCGCCTGCGAGCCGGTCAGCGAGATCGCCTGGTGGCCGAGGTCGTTGATCACCATCGCCGCGAGCGCGCACGAGATCCGCTCGCCGGTCGAGAGCAGCATGTCCATCTCGCGCGGGTCGGGCCGCTCTGAGACCTCCTGCGCCATCGCCACGAGCTCGTCCGTCGTCTTGCCTCGAGCCGAGAGCACCGCGACGACCCGATTGCCGTCCTCGTGCGCGCGCACGATCCGCCCGGCCGCCCGCTTGATCCGCTCGGCGTCGGCGACGGAGGTGCCGCCGAACTTCATCACGATCGTCTGGCCGAGCGGCGCGGACATTGCGAAGACGATAGTGAGGGTGGCGGTGGCGTAGAGTCAGCGGCAGACCAGTTGCGAGTCGACTCCCACCAGCACCTCTGGCCCGAGCCGCTCGTGGCCGCGCTGTCCCGTCGCAGGGAGCCGCCGCTGATCCGTCGCGACGACCGCGGCTGGCTCCTGCGCCTGCGGGGCGAGCCGGACTGCGCCGTCGACCTGGCGGACCACGACCCCGAGCGGCGCGGGCAGTGGGTCGAGGCCGACGCCCTCGACCGTGCGCTGATCGCGATCTCGAGCCCACTCGGGATCGAGGCCCTGCCGGCCGACGAGGCGGCGCCGCTGCTCGCCGCCTACCACGACGGCGTCGCCGCGCTCGACGAACGCTTCGGCGCCTGGGGCGCCGCCGGCCTCGCCGAGAGCGACCCGCGCCAGGTCGACGCCCTGCTCGCGCGCGGATTCGTCGGCCTCTCGATCCCGGCCGGGGCTATCGCCACGCCGGCGGGCCTCGACCGCTGCGGCGCGCTGCTCGAGCGGCTCGAGCGCGCTAACGCGCCCCTGCTCGTCCACCCGGGCCCCGCGCCCTGGAGCCCGGCGCCGG
Source organism: Thermoleophilaceae bacterium (assembly GCA_013696905.1). GTDB lineage: Bacteria > Actinomycetota > Thermoleophilia > Solirubrobacterales > Thermoleophilaceae > JACCXP01. Next base: position 2,522 of record JACCXP010000343.1, on the reverse strand, counting down.
ACGCCGAGGACGGGCTCCCCGACTGGTGGCCCGCCATGTCTGGATACGTGGCGCAGATGAACTCCGCATGGCACGCCTTCGTCGCCACCGGGCGGGCTGACCATCCGCGCCTGCGCGTCCTGTTCGCGATGCTCGCGGGCGGCGGTCCGCTACACGCCGAGCGCCTCGCCGCGCGCGGCGGGCCCGGACTGAAGGTGGACGACGACCTGTTCGTCGACTCCTCCTCCTACGGCGTCCAGATGATCGACCACGCCGTGCGCGTGCTCGGCGTCGACCAGCTCGTCTACGGCTCCGATCGCCCTGTGCTCGGCTCGCTCGACTGCCCACTGGGGGAGGCGGTCCGCCAGGCGATGCTCGTGACCAACCCGTCACGGCTACTTCAACCCAAGGAGGTGCTCGCTTGAGCGCAAGTCCCTCGGTCTACCCCGAGCCCACGCCGGCTGAGATGCGTGAGCTCGTGACGCGGATCGCCGCCGAGCCGGACAGTTGGCGCCACCTCGTGCGCCACGACCCGGACCGCCGCACCTACGAGCAGATCTCCCGCGACGGCCCACTCGGCCTGTGGGTCATCTGCTGGATGAACGACCACGACACGGGCTTCCACGACCACGACATCTCCTCCGGCGCGATCTGCGTCATCGACGGCGCCATCAAGCACGAGCGCCTCGTTATCGGCGGCGAGCCGAGCGTCGTGATCTACGGGCCCGGGGACTCCTTCTGCTTCGATGCCTCCGAGGTGCACCGCATGTCGCATTGGGGCGACGTGCCGGCGGTCACGATCCACGCCTACTCGCCGCCGCTGTGGCGCATGGGCGCCTACGCGACCGATGACGACGGCACGCTCCACCGCCACTCGATCTCCTACGCCGAGGAGCTCCGTCCGGTGCTCCCCGATCGCCGCGATCTGCGTGCGAGCTCCACGCTGAGCGGCACGCCGAAGGCCGCGACGGCGGACGCGAGCGCGATCAAGGCGCCGGGCCGCCGCTCTACGGACACCTCGAGCCCGTCGAGGTCGAAGCCGAAGTCGGGCGGCAGCGCGACGCGATAGGCCACCAGCACGAGCGCCAGCAGCGAGGGCGCCAGCAGGTCGCGCGGCGGTCGCCCGAGGCGCAGAAGCACGATGCCGGCGAGCGCCAGCACGAGCGCGAGGCGCGCCAGCCACGTGGCCTGCCAGCCGCTCGGCGTGTACGCGGCGAGCGCGTACCACGGGACCACGACCACCGACAGCGCGAGCACGGCGTTCGCGACGATCGCAGCGAGCCGCCGGCGGCGCCCCCAGGGGGCGCGCTCGCTCACAACGCGCGGCGACCCTGGAAAGCCTTGCCGAGCGTGATCTCGTCCGCGTACTCGAGGTCGGCCCCCACCGGCAGGCCACTCGCCAGGCGGGTGACCGCGGCCTGCGGCGCGCGCTCGCGCAAGAGGTCTGCGATGTGGAGAGCGGTGGCCTCGCCCGTCGTCGTCGAGTTGGTCGCCACCACGACCTCGCGCACGGCGCCGCTCTCCACCCGCCTCGCGAGCTCCTCCAAGTGCAGGTCCTCGGGGTCGATGCCGTCGATCGGGGAGAGCGCGCCGCCGAGCACGTGGTAACGCCCACGCCACTCGTGGGTGCGCTCGATCGGGATCACGTCGCTCGGCTCCTCGACCACGCAGATCACGTCGGCGTCGCGGCGCTCGTCCTCGCAGATCCGGCAGCGCGGGCCGACGGCCAGGTTGAAGCAGATCTCGCACAGCCCGACCGACTCCTTGACCTCGCGGATCGCCTCCGCGAGCGGCAGCGCCTGCTCGGGCGAGAGCCGCAACACGTAGAAGGCGAGCCGCTGAGCTGTCCGCTGGCCGATCCCCGGCAGGCGCGCGAACTCCGTGATCAGGCGGTCGATCGGCGGCGCGAACACGGCGGTTGAGGTTAGTCAGGAGTGCGGGCGGCCCGTCAATAAGGTCAAGGCGATGGACCACCAGTTCGAGATCGTGCTGCTCGGGCTGCTCGTGTCCGTCGTCGGCCTGCTGCTGCTGGCGACCTGGACGCACGTGCCCTACCCGATCCTGCTCGTGCTGGGCGGCCTCGGCATCGGCTTCGTGCCCGGTGTCCCGGCCGTCGAGCTCGAGCCCGACCTGGTGCTGCTGATCTTCCTGCCGCCGCTGCTCTACGGCGCCTCGTTCTTCTCGTCGCTGCGCAACCTGCGCGCGAACCTGCGCCCGATCTCGTTGCTTGCGGTCGGGCTCGTGCTGGCGACGATGGTGAGTGTCGCGCTGGTGGCGCACCTGGTCATCGGGCTCGCGTGGCCGGTCGCTTTCGTGCTCGGCGCGATCGTCTCGCCGACCGACCCAGTCGCCGCGACCGCCATCGCGGCGCGGCTCGGCGCGCCACGCCGCGTCGTGACGATCATCGAGGGCGAGAGCCTGATCAACGACGGCACGGCGCTCGTCGCCTATCGCTTCGCCCTCGGCGCCGTGCTGTCGGGCTCGTTCTCCTTGTGGATGGCGGGCCTCCAGTTCGTGCTGAGCGCGATCGGCGGCGTGGCGGT
>JACCXP010000342.1 GCA_013696905.1 Thermoleophilaceae bacterium | reverse complement strand
AGGCAGCGGCAGCTCGCGCGACGTGAAGACCCAGCTCGGCGTGCCCGCGTAGGGCCAGCTCCCGGACTCGGAGCCGAGGATGAACTCGTAGGTCGCTGAGCCCATCGCGAGCGCGCCGACATCGGCGAAGAAGCGGTCGTAGGCGCCGTCGGTCGCGGCGGAGGCGTCGATCTCGCCCTCGCCGTCGAAGCGCAGCAGCCAATCGAGGCCGCCGTCGCTCTCGGCGAGGTAGCCGTCGAGTGACTGGGCGAGGTAGTACTGGCAGCGACCGGACCTGGCGGGGCTCCGCGGCACGGGCGCGATGATCGCAGAGGTGATCAGGTGCCTTCGCAGGCCGGTGCGGCCGTGGGCCGAGACGAACTCCGGCGTGCGCGAGGAGCGGTGCCGAGCCTTGGCGAATCCGCCTCAGCGGGCGGGACACGGCGGGGGGCGCATCACCAGACGTCGCCGTCGCGCCAGTCGCAGGTCAGCTCACCGGATAGATCCAGCGGAACCGCGCCTGGCAGGACGTAGATCGAACCGTCCTCTCGTTCGGTGCGCCTGGTGCCCGCCGGCGTGAGCGCCGAGGTCGGCCCTTGCCACAGCTTCCAGCCACGCGCCGCGTAGAAGTCCGCACCCTCGTCGGTTGCCCCGAGCGAACCAAGCTCGTACGCGCCGCGCAGCACGCGTTCCAGCGCCTCCATCACGGCCGCGCCGTGCCCGCGCCGGCGCCGGTTCGCGCGCACCCCGACGCCCTCGATGTAGCCCGCCCGCAGCGCCCGCCCGCGGTGCAGCAGCCGGCGCTGGACCACGGCCGCGTGTGCGACCAGCTCGTGGCCCTCCCATGCGAGGGCATGCACTCCGCCCAGGCAGTGCTCCCAGTCGTGATCGCTCACGTCTCCCTCGAAGACTTCGTCCAGGAGGGTGCGTGCGGCCGTGAGAGCCGCGGTATCCAAGTCGGCGGTGTGAGCGGTAAGTACCGAGATCAGTCGGCAATCCTGCCAACGTGGGGGGGACCAGTCATCTCCGGCTTGCCGCCCAGGCCCTCAGGCAGCCTTGGCGCCGACCCGGCCGAGCAGCTCCAAGTAGGTGTGCTCGTAGAGGTCGGCGACGCGCTCTACGGTGAACTTCGCCGCGTACCGTCGAGCTGCCTGGAGATCGGTTTGCACGTGACCCTGAAGCAAGCAGGCCAGCGCGCTTGCAAGCCCGGGCGGGTCCTCGGGAGGCACGGCGATACCCCGCCCTCCGGAGAGCACGTGCTCGAGCCCGTCGACGGCGGTGCCGACGACCGGCACGCCGAGCGCCATGGCGAGCACGGCCGTCTGCGACCAGGCGTCAGACCGGGAAGGCACGACGCAGGCGGAGGCGCCCGCGATCCATGCGGCCGGGCGCCGCCTCCAACCGGCGAACACCACGTCGCCCTCGAGCCCGAGTCGCCGGGCCCGGGCGCGCAACTCGGGCTCCAGCGGACCGCTGCCTACCAGGTGAAGCGGCGGGCGGTCGCTGAGTAGGGCAAGCGCCTCGAGCAGCAGATCGGGGCCCTTCTCGTGGTGCAATCGGCCGGCGTAGACGAGCCGCCGCGCCGGCACGCGGGCCGGCTGCACGACCGAGACCGGATCGATCGCCGAGCGGCCCTCGCGAAGCAACGCCCGCTCCGCCCCGAGCGCCAAGAGCTGCTCGCGCGCGGTCGGTCCGTGCACAAACAGGAGGTCGAGCCTGTCGAGCGCGGAGCGAAGCTCGCCGACGGGTGGCTCGCCCGGCCACCGGTAGGCGTTGTGCTCGCTGCCCACCACGGGCACGGTGGCGGGCGCCGCACGAGCCGTCGCCCACCACGCTCCGAACTGGTGCGCGTGCACCAGGTCGGCGCCGGCGAGCCGCGCGGAAAGCCAGCTGGAGAACCCCTCGTCGCACTCGTACTGAAGACTGCGTGAGGCTCCGTACAGCTCGACCTCCACTCCGTGCGTTCGAAAGAGCTCGACTCCGGCCGCGGTCGCAGATCCCGCGACGAAGCGGACGTCCCACCCTCGCCGCCCCAGCTCAATCCCCAGGCGCAACGCGCTCAGTTGGCCGCCGCCCGGTTCGACGTTCCCGATGACGCGGACAGTCCGCATCACCGCAGGCTACGGCGCGGCCCCGATGGCTCACGCCTGCCTGTGGCTAGGGCCGCTCCTGGCCCGGGCGGCTGACGTGCACCTTGGACTCCAGCGCCAGCCCGAACGGGCTTCCTTCGGAGTCCTTGCAGATCGCCCAGGCCTTCCCTGGGTGGACCACGCTCCCACCGAGCGCCTCGACGCGCTCCAGTGCCTCGGCGACATCGCTCACCGCGAAGTAGGGCAGCGAGTAGGAATCGCCGGGGCCGCGTCCGCGGGCATGAACGCCGACCGCGGGGGCTCCCGAGTGCGTTTGCCAGCCTTCTCCCT
>JACCXP010000039.1 GCA_013696905.1 Thermoleophilaceae bacterium | reverse complement strand
GCCGCCGCCCGCAGGCCGGCACGCTCGAACGCGGCCAAGCCGCGCGCGGTTGAGCCACCCGGCGAGGTCACTCGCCGCCTCAGCGCCGCGGTGTCGTCGCCCGTCGCTCGCAGGACGCCCGCCGTGCCGGCCATCGCCTCGACGGTCATGCGCGCCGCCTCGGCCGGCGGCAGTCCGTGCAAGACGCCTGCGTCCACCATCGCCTCGACCATCAGCGCGAAGAACGCCGGCCCGCAGCTCATCAGCGCCATCGCCGGATCGATCAGGTGCTCCGGCAGGGCGAAGACGACGCCGGCGCGGCCGAACAGGTCGAGCAGCTCGCGCTCCGGACCTTTGGCGGCGAGCTGGCCCGGCGCATAGCAGAAGACACCCTGGCGGACCTCGACCGGGATGCTCGGCAGCAGCCGGTAGACGGGGAGGCCCGGGTAGGCGGCCTCGACCTGCGCGACGGAGGTGCCGCCGAGCATCGAGACGACCACCCTGGCCCGTCCGTCGAGCTCGCGAGCGACTTCGTCGAGCTGCGCGGGCTTGTGGCAGAGCACGATCGCGTCCGCTCGCTCGGCCACCTCGCCGTTCGAGTCGAGCGCCTGTCCGCCGACCTCGGCGGCAAGCGCCTCGGCACGCGCGTGATCTGCGTCTGAGACGAGCACCGGCTCACTGATCCCGCGCGCGAGCGCGCTCGCCATGCTGCCCGCTCCGATGAGACCGATCTCCATTGCCGGAAAGGATATTGCCCGGCCGCCCGGGCGGTCAGGACTGGTTGAAGAAGCCCTTCTCGATCAGCCGGGCGCGCTCTTCGGCCGAGACCTCGACATCCTGTGGAGTCAGCAGGAACACCTTGTCGGCGATCCGCTGCATGCCTCCGTCGAGCGCGTAGGTGAGACCGGACGCGAAGTCGATCAAGCGCTTCGACAGGTCGGTCTCCGAGCTCTGGAGGTTGAGGATCACGGGGATCGAGTCCTTGAAGCGATCGGCGATCTGCTGCGCGTCGTTGAAGTTCTTCGGCACGACCAGGTGCACGCGCGAGGCGGTGCGATCGCCGTTCTCGGCCACCGGGCGCAGCACCCGCGTGCGTCCGCCGCCACGCGGCTCGTCGCCGAAGATGTCCTCGATCTCGTCGCGGCGACGGCGGCTCTGCAGGCGGCGCACGTTAGGGCGCTCGCGGTAGCGATCCTCGAGCTCCGCCTCGGGCTCGGGCTCCGGATCGTCGCGATAACCGTCATCCTCCTCCGCCAGGCCGAAGTAGACGAGCGTGCGATGCCAAGTGTCGCGAAATGCCATATTCGAGGGAGAGTTCGCTTGATGCAGCGAGATTCCTTTGCTTTACAAGTTACAGCGTTCGCCGTCGGGCAGGCGTGGTAGACGAGGGCGGCCCCACTGGCTTCGAGGTCGCGGCCGAGGGCGCGACGATCGACGGCGAGGCCGGCGGCGAGGGTCTCGCGATCGTGCTGCTCCACGGCGTCACGGCCACCCGTCGCTACGTCGTCCAGGGCTCGCGGCTGCTCGAGCGAGGCGGCCACCACGTGATCGCCTACGACGCGCGCGGCCACGGCGAGTCGAGCCCCGCCGATGACGCGACGGCCTACGACTACCGCGACCTCGTCGCGGACCTGCTCGCAGTGCTCGACGATGCCGGCGCCGAACGGGCGGTTCTCGTCGGCAACTCGATGGGGGCGGCGACGGCGATCGCCTTCGCGCTCGCCTACCCCGATCGGGTCAGCGCGCTGGTGCAGGTGAGCCCGGCCTACGCCGGGGAGCCGGACGAGGCGGGGTTCGCCGACTGGGAGCGGCTCTCCGAGGGCCTACGAAGCGGCGGGGCCGACGGCTTCCTGTCGGTGTATGAGCCGAAGGCCGATCCGCGCTGGCACGACACGATCATCCAGGTCACCCGCCAGCGCCTCGAGCGCCACCGCCACCCCGAGGCCGTGGCGGACGCGCTGCTCGTGGTCCCGAGATCGTCGGCCTTCGAGGGGCTCGAGGAGCTCGAGGAGGTCGAGGCCCCGACGCTCGTCGTCGGCTCGCGCGACGAGGCCGACCCCGGTCACCCCCTGTGGGTCGCCGAGGCATACGCCGAGCGCCTGCCCGACAACGAGCTGCTGGTCGAGGAGGAGGGAAGGTCGCCGCTCGCCTGGCAGGGCGCGCAGCTCTCGCGCGCGATCGCGGGCTTCCTCGAGCGGAGAGGCGTTCACGCGTAGAGCACCGAGCCGAGGCGCACGATCGTCGCGCCCTCGGCCACCGCGACCTCGAAGTCCTGCGAGGTGCCCATCGACAGGCGCTCGAGGCCGTGCTCGGCGGCGAGCTCGGCGAGCCGCGCGAAGTGGCGGCGGCTGTCCTCGGGGCGCTCGACCGCAGGCGGCATCGTCATCAGGCCGGTGACCGGCACGGGAGAGCGGGCGATGAAGTCGCCGAGCTCGGCCGGGTCGATGCCCGCCTTGCCCTGCTCGCCGGCGACGTTCACCTCGACGAGTATCTCGGCGACCGGGTGGCGCTCGAGCTGGCGCAGCGCCGACTCGGAGGCGACCGACTGGATCAGGCGCACGAGCGGGGCGAGGTCGCGCACCTTGCGGCTCTGCAGCGCGCCGATGAAGTCCCACGCGAACGTATCTCCCATGCGCGCGTGCTTGGCAGCGAGGTCCTGAGCGCGGTTCTCGCCGACCAGCTCGATCCCGCCCTGCGCGAGCGCGTGCAGCTCCTCGACGCCGACGTACTTGATCGCCGCGCAGATCTCGACGCCGGCCGGATCGGCGCCCGCGGCGGCGATCCGCTCGCGGGCGCGCGCGAGGTTGTCGGCCACGCGGTGCGCCTCGAGCGCGGAGAACGTCAAGCGGTCAGCCACGCGAGCCCTCCCTGGCGCCCGGTCACGCCGCTGTCGCGACGGTGGGAGAAGAAGAGGTCGGGGCGGCAGCTCGTGCATAGCTCGACGTCCTCAACGGCGCGCGCCCCGGCCGCCTCGAGCTTGCCCCGCGCCACGGCCTTGAGGTCGAGCATCCGGCCCGATGCGACGCCGTCGAGATCCGAGAACACGCGGAGCACCTCCTCTCCGACCCGGTAGCAACAGGGGCCGATGCCCGGGCCGATCGCCGCCCGCGGCGGCCCGTCGAAGAGCGAGAGGCCGCGTTCGACGATGCCGGCGGCGAGCCCGCGCCAGCCGCAGTGCAGCATCGCCACGCGGCCTTCTCCCACGAGCGCCACCGGCAGGCAGTCGGCGGCCAGCACGAGCATCCCGAGCTCAGGTCTGGTCGTCGTGTGCCCGTCGACCCGCTCGAGCTCCGCCCCCGGTACGGCGAAGCCGCCCTCGAGTGGAGGCAGCGCCCACTCGCGAACGTCAGCCCCGTGCACCTGCCAGCCCATCGCCACGCGCTCGGACGCGAGCCCCGTGCGCTCGGCCAGGCGGCGGCGATTCTCACCGACGCACTCCGGTGAGTCCTCGGTGAGGATGCCGAGGTTGAGCGACTCGTAGGGACCCTCGCTGACCCCGCCCGTCCGGGTCGAGAAGGCGACACGCGCGCCCGGGAACGAGAGCTCGATCACCCGCCGAAGCCCCGCGCGAGCTCGAGCGCCAGCCGAAGCTCCGACTCGTGCCCAGCGACCTCGCCGTCGAGCTTGTGCCGCAGCGTCTCGGCGAGCGCGAGCCCGATCGCCGGTCCCTCGGCGACGCCCGCGGCGATCAGGTCGCGGCCCGTGATCTCGAGCCTGGTCGAGGCAAGCTCGGCCAGGTAGCGCCCGACGACCTCGTGCGAGGCGCCGAGCGCGAGCGCCAGGGCGAGCGCCTCGGCGGGCACGGCGACGAGCAGTCCGTGGACCGCGGATGGGCGCAGCTC
>JACCXP010000319.1 GCA_013696905.1 Thermoleophilaceae bacterium | reverse complement strand
CTGCCCGTGTACTTGTAGTAGGCGGTCTGGGCCGCGGTCATCAGCGCGGTGCCGGCGGCGCCGGCGACGACGCCGCGGACGGCAGCGCCCACAGGATTGAGGGAATGACGAGCCACGAAGGACGACGTTCCCATACTCGGGAACACATAAACAAACGCAGGCTGTGTACCAGACCGCGGGCTCGATACCGAGCCAGCCGAGTTCGCCACTGCTGGGTGACGGACCTTCCCTGGAGCGAGGACGGGCTGGCGGTGTGGGAGCGCGACTAGGCCCCCGCCTGTCACCGTCCCCTACGACGCCGCGGAAGCGGTCGCGCCCTCGTCGTGAACCTGATGCTCGCCCTCGGCGAACTCCTCGACGATCTTGGCGCAGAACGCCGGCAGGTCGTCGGGCGAGCGGCTCGAGACAAGCCCCTGGTCGGTGACGACCTCCTCGTCGACGACGTTTCCGCCGGCGTTGCGGATGTCGGTCCGGATGCTCGGCCACGAGGTCAGCGTGCGCCCCCTGACGAGGTCCGCCTCGACCAGGCTCCATGGGCCGTGGCAGATCACCCCGACCGGCTTGCCGGTCTTGAAGAACTCCTGCAGGAAGCCGATCGCCGACTCGTCCATGCGCAGCTTGTCGGGGTTGATCGTGCCGCCGGGAAGGATCAAAGCGTCGTAGTCGCCCGCCGACGCCTCGGAGACGAGGCGATCGACCGCGATCTTGTCCCCGGGCTCGATGTCGCCGTTCATGGCCTGGATCTCGCCCTCCTTGATCGACAGCAGATCGGTCTCGGCCCCCGCCTGCTCGACCGCCTGGCGCGGCTGGTCGTGCTCCACCTGCTCGACCCCGTCGGCCGCCAATATCGCCACTCGCTTGCCCTGTAGCTCTCCCGCCATGTCGCTCCCTTGATCGGAACTCTCGGTCGAGCGGTTCGATACCCGCCTCCGAGCGAGGAAAAACAGGCGCGGTCGCTAGGACGAGAAGCGGTTGGTGATCGGCAGCCGCCGGTCGCGCCCGAACGCCTTCGTGGAGATGCGGATGCCGGGCGGTGCCTGGCGGCGCTTGTACTCGGCGCGGTCGACCATCCCGATCACGCGTCGCACCTCGTCGCGCGGCAGGCCGCGCCGCTCGAGCTGATCGATGTCGAGATCCTCGACCACGTAGCCCGTCAGGATTGCGTCCAGCAGCTGGTAGGGGGGCAGCGACTCGTCGTCGCGCTGCTCGTAGCGGAGCTCTGCGGACGGTGGCCTCTCGAGCACCGAGGCGGGCACGAGCTCGCGCCCCGCATCGGCGTTTCGCCAGCGCACGAGCCTGTAGACCCAGCCCTTGAGGACGTCCTTGAGGACCGCGAACCCGCCGGCCATGTCGCCGTAGAGGGTCGCGTAGCCGACCGACAGCTCGGATTTGTTGCCGGTCGTCAGCACGAGCCAGCCGTACTTGTTCGAGAGCGCCATCACGACGTTGCCGCGGATGCGCGCCTGCAGGTTCTCCTCGGTGATGTCGGGCTCGGCGCCGTCGAACACGGGTGCGAGCAGCGTGTCGAAGGCCTCCATCGCGTCCGCTATCTGGAGCTCGATCAAGCGCGCGTCGAGATTGCGGGCGATCGCGCGCGCGTCCGCCTTGGTGCCCTCCGACGAGTAGGGCGAGGGCATCGACACGCAGGTCAGCCGCTCCGCTCCGAGCGCATCGGCGGCGAGCATCGCCACGAGCGCCGAGTCGATGCCACCCGAGAGCGCCACGACGACCCGCTCGAAGCCGTTCTTGTCGACGTAGTCGCGCAGGCCGGTCGCGAGCGCGGCGTAGACCTCGGCCACCTCGTCGAGCGGCTCGCTGCGCGGCCCACCGACCTCGGAGGCCTGCTCGGGTGCGCTCTCCTCGGCCTCGACGACCAGCTCGCAGAGCACGGGCGGAGAGGGGACGCCGCTGTCGCGCGCGCGCCGCACGGCCGAGCGATGGCGTGCGTCCTGGAGCCGCTCGGCCGCGACCTGGCCGGGGTCGATCGTGCACAGCGTCAGCGCCTCCTCGAACTGGGGAGCGCGAGCCAGCACCTTGCCCTCGGCGTCGATCGCGACGCTGTCGCCGTCGAAGACGAGCTCGTCCTGGCCTCCGACGAGGTTGCAGAAGACGACTGCCGCGAGGTAGTCGCGCGCGCGCTGCACGAGCATGCGCTCACGCTCGCGGCCCTTGCCCGCGTGGTACGGGGAGGCCGAGGCGTTCAGGATCACCTGCGCCCCCGCCAGCGCCTCGGTGCTCGCCGGCGGACCAGGCTCCCAGATGTCCTCGCAGATCGTCAGGCCGATCCGGATGCCGTTGACCTCGATCAGCGCCGGCTCGGCGCCGGCCTGGAAGTAGCGCTGCTCGTCGAAGACGCCGTAGTTGGGCAGCCACATCTTGCGGTAGACGGCGGCGACGGCGCCGTCCGCGAGCACGGCAAGCGAGTTGTAGACGTCGTCGGCACGCTCGGGGAAGCCGACGAGCGCGGCGATTCCCGTGCACCCCCGGGCGAGCTCCTCGAGCGCGTCGCCGGCATCGTCGAGGAAGCGCGTCTTCAGCAGCAGGTCCTCGGGCG
>JACCXP010000314.1 GCA_013696905.1 Thermoleophilaceae bacterium | reverse complement strand
GTCCCCGGCTCGCCGCACGTGGGCGCCCGCCTGCGTCGCGGGCACGCGCACGGAGCCGTCTCCCTCCGCCGCCCGCTCCGTCGGCACAATGCTGTCGGCGCCCGCGGGGATCTGTGCACCGGTCGAGATCCGGATCGCCTCGCCCACCGCCAGCGCCCGCGTCGCCGGGTGCCCGGCACGGGACTCGTCGATCACCTCGAGCTCGGCGGCCGAGCCGGCCACCACGGCGAAGCCGTCCATCGCCGAGGAGTCGAAGGGCGGCAGCGGCTCCGCGCTCGTCACGTCCTCCGCGAGCACGCGTCCGAGCGCCCGCGCGAGTGGCACGCGCTCGGGCGGCGACAGCGGGCGGGCGGCAGCGAGCACCCGCGCGCGCGCCTCCGCTATGTCGATCAGGGCGGCGCTCACCGGGCCATCTTGCCAGCGCAGCCCGGCACCCGTGCCGTCGAACGGGCGCTCAGCGTGGATAGAGGCGGGTCACGGTCGCGGCGTCGGGGCGGTCGGTCCGCCCTCGCGCCGCGCCGAGCGTGCGCGTCTCGCGCTCGGCGGCCTCGAGCAGCAGCTCGAAGTCGAGCATCCGCTCGCCGAGCGGCCGCACTGCAAGCTCCTCCATGCTCGAGCGCTCGACGACCAGCCCCAGGAAGCGGCGCAGCAGCGGCTCGCGAGCGCGCGCGAGCACTGACGAGAGGTCGGGGTGGCGGGGCGGGCGTCTCACTCGCGGCGTCTTCGCGCTCGCCGTGGCTTTTCCTACGGGACGCTCGGCGCGCGCGCGTCTCGTCGTCGGGAGCGCTGGCTACGATCGCCGCCGCTTGCCGGAGTCGCGCTCGTCCCCACCCGCCGTCGGCGCCCTCCTCGCGCGCTTGCACGCTGCGCGTGAGCCGATCGCCAAGGCGTGGCTGCTACGGCTGCTCGAGCGGACGCCGCTCGAGCAGGTCCGCCGCCTGCCGACCGACCGTATCGCCGGCGAGCTGCCGCGCCTGGTCGCCGCGATCATCGAGCGCAGCGCCGACGGCGCGCCCGACACCCGTGACGAGGCGCAGCTCGCGGCGCTCCTCGTCGATCTCGTCGGCCGGGAGTCGAGCACCCCGGCCGATGCGGCTCGCGACGTCGCAAGCCTCCAGGCGGCGATCTTCGCCGGCTTGCGCCGAGCGGACCTGGGCGCCGACGACGAGTCGTTCGCCGAGGCCGGCGAGCGGCTGTCCGCGACGCTCGCGGGCATACAGCTCGCCGCCGTCGAGGCGCTCGTGGACGCACGTCTCCGGGAGCTCGAGCGGCTCGCCAACACGGATCCGCTGACCGGGCTCTACAACCTGCGCCACCTCCGGCGCCAGCTAGAGCAGGTAGCCGCCGTGCACGAGCGCTACGGACACCCGTTCTCGCTGCTGCTGCTCGACGTCGATGGCCTCAAGCGCTTGAACGACGCACATGGGCACGCCGCCGGCGATCGCCTGCTCGAGCAGGTCGCCGCCGCCCTGCGGCGCTCGCTGCGCAGCGTCGACGTGCCGGTGCGCCTCGGCGGCGACGAGTTCTGCGTGCTCGCCGTCGATCAGACCGCGGAGTCAGCCGAGGTGCTGGCGCAGCGGGTGGCCGGCGAGGTGACGCGACTCGAGGCGCCGGCGGGCGTCCGCCCCTCCGTCTCGATCGGCGTCGTCTCCTGTCCCCGCCACGGCCGCGACGCCGGGCGGCTGCTGGAGCTCGCCGACGAGGCGATGTACCGGGCCAAGGCGGCGCGGGTGGCCGTGGTGGTAGCAGGCGTCGAGCCGGGGGGCCCGGTCAGCGCCGTCCACGCTCGCTGAAACCGATCAGCGAGCCGCCTCGTGGGCCTCGAAGCGCATCGCGTTGACCGTCGCGCCGGCGAGGATGATGAAGGCCAGCACGTAGAACCACAGCAGCACGATCAGGATGAACGTGAACGCGCTGCCGAACCCTGCGATCGTCGACACGTTCGACAGGTAGAACGGGAACGCGTAGTCGATCACCGCGATCGCGAGCGTCGCGCCCGTGGCCCCGGGCCACACCGCGCGCCAGGGCACGAAGCGGTTGGGGACCGACCAGTAGATCACGCACAGGATCAGGAACAGCAGCACCAGCCCGAAGCCGAGCGAGACCAGGTAGAGCAGCCCGGGCACCTCGGAGAGCCCGAACGGCAGGTCCCTGGCTCCGGACGCCAGCAGGCTCTGGATCGTCGGCACCGCCACCGTCGCGGCGAAGAAGACGAGCACCACCACGAGCATGGCGAGCGCGAAGCGCTTCTGCTGGACCCAGGAGCGGCAGGGCACGTGATAGAGCTGGCAGAACGCGGTGTCGAGCGCGCCCCAAAACGACGAGCCGATCCACACGCTCGCCGCCAGCGCACCGAGGCCGAGTCCGGTCGAGGCCGAGCGGATGCTCGCGAGCGCGCTCACGATCGTCGACTCGGCGGCGCTCGGGAACAGCGAGCGGAGATCCTCGACGACGCTCTGCTCGAGCTCCGGCGAGTGCAGGTAGCGACCGGCGATGAAGAGCGCGAGCAGCGCGAGCGGGAAGATCGACAGCAGCAGGTTGTAGGCCACCATCGCCGACAGGCCAGTCAGGTTCTCCGAGTAGGCCTTGACCAGGAACGCCTTCACGTGCCTTTGCCGCCGCGCCCGCAGCCCTTCTGCTGTGGACTCGCTGGTGAGCGACATCGGCCGGCCGGCTACCTCAGAAGAGTCGCGGCAGGCGCCGGAGCACGGCGGTCGTGACGTGCACCGCCACCCGCGGCCAGAACAGCACGATCCCAGCCCACGCCTCGGCGGCGCGCAGGCCGAGGTCCACGATGTCCGACGCCGGCTGGGGCTCGGGCTCCTGGGCGCGGCGAACCGAGCGCACGGGCTCGGGGCGAGCGGCTCCGGCGGGCGCGCGCGGCCGCTCGCGCTTCGCGCGCTCCTGCTCGGGTGGATTGCGCTTGGCGCTGCGCGTGCCCGGGCGCGAGCGAGGCAGGTTTCCCAGCACGCCGTCGTCCGGGGCATCGGTCACGATCCGGTCACTCCAGGGCCCGTCTTTAGGCCAATCTGAGCTACCCGAACGAGCATCGGAGGCATGACCGGTGAGCTTACTGGCGAGCGTGGAGGGTCAAGTGGACGACGCGGACGGCCGAAACAGGAGATAGCCGGACGACGTTCGGTTGACTTCGAAAATGTAGTACCTAGACTCATGGCGATGCTTGAATGGCCCGGAGTGCGTGCCCGGGTTGTTCTGGAAGGAACGGAACGGGATGTCAGTCACTGAACTTCAAGAGCTCGAGGAGGTCAAGCTCCTCCTCACAAAGGGCCAGGCGGCTGGGGTGCTGACGTACGCCGACGTGGCAAACGCCCTCGCCGAGGTCGACATCGACGAGTCGGACATCGAGGATCTGCACTCGTTCATCGAGAAGTCCGAGATCGATCTGGTCGAGGAGGTCGATCCCGCCCTCAAGGCCGGACAGGAAGAGCGCGCCGTCGAGCCGAAGGGCCGCCGGCGCCGCGCCAAGACCCAGATCGACCTCAAGCCGGACGTCACGACCGACTCGTTGCAGCTGTTCCTGAAGGACATCGGCAAGGTCCGGCTGCTCACCGCTCAGGAGGAGGTCGACCTCGCCAAGGGTATCGAGCGCGGCGACCTAGACGCCAAGCAGAAGATGGTCGAGTCGAACCTCCGGCTCGTCGTCTCGATCGCCAAGAACTACCGCAACCAGGGCCTGCCCTTCCTCGACCTGATCCAGGAGGGGACGCTCGGCCTCGTCCGCGCCGCCGAGAAGTTCGACTACCGCAAGGGCTTTAAGTTCTCGACCTACGCGACGTGGTGGATCCGCCAGGCGATCGCCCGCGCGCTCGCCGACAAGGCACGCACGATCCGCATCCCCGTGCACGTCGTAGAGAAGCTGAACAAGATCGGTCGCGCCGAGCGCAAGCTGGTGACCGAGCTGGGCCGCGAGCCGACGCCGGACGAGATCGCCGAGGTCACCGGCATCGATCCCGAGGAGGTCGATCAGATCAAGCGCTCAGCCCAGGCGCCGGTCTCGCTCGAGAAGCCGGTCGGCGACGAGGAGGAGTCCGAGTTCGGCCAGTTCATCGCCGACGACCGGGCGGAGTCACCATACGAGCGGGCGGCCGAGATCCTCACCAAGGAGGCGCTGCGCGAGGCGCTCGAGAACCTCTCCTACCGCGAGCGGCGCGTGCTCGAGCTGCGCTACGGGCTGGGCGGCGAGCACCCACGCACGCTGGACGAGGTGGGGCGAACCTTCAACGTCACGCGCGAGCGCATCCGCCAGATCGAGAACCAGTCGCTCAAGAAGCTGCAGTCGCTCGCAGAGGCCCAAAAGCTCCGCGACGTCGCCTGAGCGGCGATAGCCGCTCAGGGGCGGCTGGGTTGGACGGCTAGCGCGAATGGAGCTTCGGGCGGTACAGGACGGGGAGCTCGAGGGGTTCATGAGGGCGATGGCGTTTGCGTTCTCGGAGCGCTTTCGGCCGGAGGAGCTGGCTGACGCCGAGGCGCTGCTGCCGCTCGAGCGGACCGTCGGCTGGCGTGAGGACGGCGAGTGGGTGGGGACCGCGGCCGCCATCCCCTTCGGCCTCACCATTCCCGGAGGCGCCCAGCTGCCCGCCGCCGGTGTGACCGCGGTCGGCGTGCTCCCCACCCACCGCCGCCGTGGCCTGCTGACGGGCATGATGGACGCGCTGCTCGAGCAGGCGCGCGAGCGCGAGGAGCCCGTGGCGATCCTGTTCGCCGCCGAGTCGCCGATCTACGGGCGCTTCGGCTTCGGAGCGGCGACGCTGGACCGCAGCCTGCGGCTCGCGCGTCCGTACACGCGCTTCCGCGCCGATGCCCCGGCTCCGAGC
>JACCXP010000304.1 GCA_013696905.1 Thermoleophilaceae bacterium | reverse complement strand
TCCACGCCTACGCCGCGTCCGGACTGCGCGAGGCGCTTGGCGACACCCACACCCTCGCCGACCTCGGCTATGTCGGTGTCGACGGCATCGACCTCACGCCGATCCGAAAGCCCGCCGGAGCCGAACTTCACGATACCCACGCCGAATTCAACACACAGCTGTCGAATCAGGGCCGCGGTAGAACACGCTATCGCGCACCTCAAGACATGGCGGATGCTCAGCGAGGAAGGCGGTCGCTACCGACCACCGATAACCAAATACGCCAGCATGCTGAAGGCCGCGATCGGACTGTTCTTCTTCAGTACTTAGGATAAGCTCCTTGGCTGATTGAGCGGGCGACCTTCCGTCGAAGACGGCCGCACACCGCGGTGCGCGGCCATCATTCGGCAACGGCCTCCACGATGCGCAGGGGACCGGCCGTGTCGATCACACTGATGTTGGCGAAGTCGGCCGCTTCCAAGAGCCCGCCTAGCCGACTGCCGGTTCGCTCCCTCCCACCGGTGACCGCCAACATGATCACGTCGAGCGTGTGGCCTCGCGGATCGGATTCGGTGTCTCCGAGGACGTTCTCGATGATGAGCACCCGTGCACCGGGCGAAGCGGCTCGGCGGATGGCGGTGAAGATGGCGGCGGCCTCGGCATCGGGCCAGTCATGGATCACCTCCATGAGGATGTAGGCGTCCGCCGTCGGGAGCGGGTCGACGAAGAAGTCGCCCGCCCGTGCGGTGAGCCGGTCACGACCGATGTCCAGCGTCTGAATGACGTCGGGAAGGTCGAACAGGATCCCTTCGGCCGTCGGCACGGCGTCCAGCACGGCGCGCAGCAGATGCCCGCGCCCACCTCCGATGTCAGCGATCGTGTCGAAGCGGCCGAGGTCATAGGCGCCCAGCACGGCGGCGGTGTCAGCGGCCGCCTTACCCGTCATCGCCTGGCCGAAGATCTGGGCTTCCTCCGGATGGCCGACCAGGTAGGGCCACAGTCCGTCTCCCGCCGCCAGCTCGATGGCCGGCGAACCCGTCCGGACCGAGTGCTCGAGCTGGTCGAACGAGGCGCGGATGACCGGCATCCCCATCATTCGAGAGAAGGCCCGCATGGACATCGGGTGGTCGCTGCGCAGGAGCCGGGAGGCGTCGGTGTGGCCGTAGCCGTCGGCGTGTCGCTCGAAGATCCCGTATGTCGACAACAGGTGCAGGACCCGGTCGAGCCCGTCCGGGTCGGCGGCGCACGCCGACGCCAACTGCTTGACGCTCACCGTTTCCTCCGCGATGTGGTCGGCCACAGCGAGCTCGGCCACCACTTGAAGCGATCTCGACGCAACGACGTTGTTCGTGAGCGTCCAGACGATCTCGTGCGGTTGTGCGACTGGGCTGACTGTGGACACCGGGAAGCCTCCTTGTGGGCGACGGACTCCCCTAACCGTAAGGAGTCGCCTGATGTCCGGCATCCGCCGAATTACTCAGTTCTCCGGCTCATTTCTGCCCGGTCATCCACACTGCGATCTGGCTGCGGTTCGACAAAGCCAGCTTGGTGAGGATGTGCTGCACGTGGTTCTGGGCGGTCCGCTCGGAGAGATACAGCTGCTCCGCGATCTCCC
The DNA here is from genome assembly GCA_013696905.1 of Thermoleophilaceae bacterium. Classification (GTDB taxonomy): domain Bacteria; phylum Actinomycetota; class Thermoleophilia; order Solirubrobacterales; family Thermoleophilaceae; genus JACCXP01. The sequence continues at coordinate 6,157 of JACCXP010000304.1, read as the reverse complement.
GGTTCGTCATCCCCTTGGCCACCAATTCGGCGACGTCGCGCTCCCGACGCGTGAGCTTCGCCGGCGTGTCCGAGGCGTGCAGCTTCTCGATCAGGTTCGCAGCCTTGGTGGCGATCGGCGCCATCCCCAGCTCGGTGGCCTGCCTGGCGCCGTCGGCGACCAGCGATCGGGCCCGGGTGAGATCGCCACGATCCTCCCGGCGGGCAAGGACGGCGGCGAGCTCGTATTGGGCCTCGGCGTGGAAGCCGTCGGCCCCGCTGACGGCGCACGCCCGCACGGCGCGCTCGAGATCGGCCACCGCGTCGTCCAGCAGACCGAGATGTCCGGCGGCCACCCCCAACCAGATTTCGGTGGGACCGACATAGGCGATTGCGCCCGCTCCGCTGGCGACATGGAGCCCCCGGTAGGGAAGAAGCAGCCGCCGAAGGCTGGCGACATCGTCTGTCGCATCGAGGGCCGTCGCGACAACGACGCCGAAGGCATACGCGGCCAGGGTCGCGTGGGCGTGGGGCCGCCATCCGGCGACCGGGCCGAGCGAACGGTAGAGGAGCGCCCCTTCGGCCAGCCGGCCGGCCTCGATGAGGATGTGGGCGGGGCCGAGCACCATCATCACCACTGAGGCGGGGAAGTCAGCGGCATCGACTGTGGCGTCCGACAAGCCGAAGGCGTCCAGGGACTCCTCGTCTTGACCGATGTGGTGACCGACCGTCTGCAGGAGGCCGGCCCTCGGAAGCCCGGCGATGGGGTGGCCGGTGCGGGCGATTGCAGCGAATGCCTCGGCGGCCAGCCGCCGAGCCTCGGCGAAGCGTGCCTGGGCCTGAGCGAGCACGCCCTGGCCCCGTAGCAGCTGCCATTGGGCCCACGGCCCGCCAACCTCTTGGACAAGCGGTGCCAGCGTTGCCAGCTCCCGGGCGACGGCAAGGAGGTCGCCCCGCTCGAAGGAGGCGTCGACCCGCCACAGACGCGCCCACATCTCGACGCTCGGGTTGCGGTCCTGCCTGCCGAGCGCCAGCATCCGCTCTGCGAGCCGCTCCCTCTCCTCCACACCGTCTGGCCCTTCGCATACCAATTGACGGGCATGGAGAGAGGCGACCACGGCTTCCGCAGCGCCGCATTCCATCGCTAGCGCGAGTGCCTCTTCGCTGGCCGGGCCGGCATTCTCCACGTCACCGAGGTACATGCACGCTTCGGCGAACCGGGCCGTGACCCGCGCCCGAAGAGCGGTGGGCCCAGGGTCGAGCCCCGCCATCGCCTCCTCGCAGAGCCTTCTGGTTGCAAGATCGGATTCCGGGTTCCCGAACACGCCCACGAGGATCAGGGCTGCCTCCGCTATCAGGTCGGGACGCCCCATCCGGCGGGCGGTAGCCGCCGCCTGCAGGCACGCGTCGAGCCGGCCGTTGACGTCCGCCGACGCGTGCAGCGCGCCGCCGAGGCGCAGGTGGAGCCGGCAACGGGCGACGTCGTCCAGGTCGGCGCTCGCGACGTCGAGCGCCAGACGGAAGAGGCGCGCCGCCTCCTCGAAGGCGAGACTGCGCATGGCCTCCTCAGCGGCGCGCTGGATCCACGTCGCCGCCGTTGTGGCGTCTCCCTCCACGGCCGCCACCGCCCAATGGCGAGCCAAATCGAACAGATGAGGTTCGAGTCGCCCGGCGTACGTCTTCTCGATCGCCTCCGCGGCACGCCGGTGAAGGCGGACGCGCTTGGAGGTGGCCAAGCCGGCCTCGATGGCGTCGCGAACGAGGGCATGGGGGAATTGGTGCTCGGCCGGTGTCGGACCCATCTCGACCAGCCCGGCGGCGACCGCCTCGTCGAGCGGACTCAGGCAGTCGGCCACCGACAGTCCGACAACGGCGGCGACGACTGCAATGGGCACCTCGCGTCCGACGATTGATGCAGCCTGGAGCAGCCGCACGGCCTCGGGTGACAACCGCCGGAGGCGGGCACCGATGGCCTCCCGCACGCTGGTCGTCACCAGCGAGTGACTGACGCCTGCCTGCCGGTCTCCCAGCACCCTGGCCATCTCCCCAACGAAGAACGGGTTGCCCCTCGTCAAGGTGCAAACCTCCTCGGCATCGTGATCGCTGACCTCATGGCCGACCACCGAGGCGAGCTGCTTGGCGACGGCAGGAGTGGGCAGGCCTCCGAGGTGCAGCTCGCGGGTCAGGCGCGACCGGAGCAGGTCGGTGACGATCGCCCAATGGGCCCGCTCCGTCTCCCGACAGTTCACGAGGAAGAGGAGCCTTTCGTCGGTGAGCGTCTGCGCCACGTGCTGGAGGAGCAGCAGCGACGGCTGATCGGCCCAGTGGACGTCGTCGAGGATGATCACCAGGGGCGTGTGCGCCGCGACGTGGCGCAGCAGCCGGCCCACCGCGTCGAACTGCCTGAACCGGTCCTCCGACGACGCAGTGTCGACTGCCTGCTCCGCCCTTCGGAAGGCATCGGGTGCCAGCATGCTGACGTCGGCCGTGAGCCGGTGTTCATCGGCCAACGCACCCATGTCGACCACCCCTGCGGCGGCCCGCATGAGTTGCCGCCATGGCCAGTACGGGGGCGCTCCGTCGGACTCGACGCCGCGGCCCCACACGGCCGGAACACCTTTCGCTGTCGCCAGGGACGCCAGCTCCTCGGCCAGGCGGGTCTTCCCAATGCCGGGCTCGCCGCGGCACACCACCAGCCGGGGCTCACCGCCGAGGGATGCTTCCAGGCACCGGGCAAGGGCGGTGAGCTCGCGTTCCCGGCCGACCAACTCGGTTCGAACCACCAGCGTCTCCCTTACCCGACCAAGCAGAGCGTTTCAGCGATCCCGGGCCGTTGCCTCGAACCGCATCTTATGGACGGCCGGGCGCGACGGCGTCCCAGTAATCGAAAGCCAGCGCCCACACAGCGCCCATGCGGGCGAAAACCTGGCCAAATCGGGGTCGGCTCGCTGACCCCGCGGGATCGGCCGCAATCCCGCTCCCAGAACCGGTTTGCACCCCTTCGGACACCCCGGCGCAAACCACTCCGAGCGACTTTGCAAGCAGGAGGTCACCGGTTCGATCCCGGTAGGCTCCATCGGCCGGTACACGGGCTGTTAACTACTGCTCGCAGCGACCTGCGCTACGGTCCGCGCGTGGGCGAGCGAGAGCGCTACAGCGCCGGGACGTTCTGCTGGACCGACCTGTCGACCGGCGATCAGGACGCCGCCAAAGCCTTCTACACGGGGCTGTTCGGCTGGGACGTCGAGGACATGCCGGTCGGCGACGGAGCGGTCTACTCGATGATGCGCATCGGCGGTCGCGATGTGGCCGCGATCTCCAGCCAGCCCCAGCAGCAGCGCGACGCCGGCGTGCCTCCGCTGTGGAACTCGTACGTGTCGGTCGACAGCGCCGACGCGGCCGCCGCGCGGGCGGGGGAGCTTGGGGGCACAGTGCACGCGCCGCCGTTCGACGTGCTCGAGGCCGGTCGGATGGCGGTGATCCAGGATCCGCAGGGAGCGTTCTTCATGGCCTGGGAGCCGCGTGCGCACATCGGCTCGTCGCTCGTGAACGCCCCCGGCGCGCTCTCCTGGAACGAGCTCGCCTCACCCGACCTCGACGCCTCGGCCGGCTTCTACCGCGACCTCTTCGGCTGGGACATCGCCGCGATCGAGGACAGCCCTCAGCCCTACCTGATGATCAGCAACGGGGAGACGATGAACGGCGGCATCCGCGAGGCGATGCCGCCCGGCACGCCGCCGCACTGGCTCGTGTACTTCGGGACGGGCGACGTCGATGCGAGCGTGGCGAGCGCCGGGGAGCTCGGCGGGACCGCGCTGCTCAGCCCGATGGACATCTCCATGGGCAAGATCGCGATCTTGCAGGATCCCCAGGGCGCCGTCTTCGCCCTGTTCGCGGGCGACCTCGAACCCTAAGGCGCGAACGAAAAGTGGGGGGCGCCCGCCCGGCTACCCCCCACTTCTCTATTTGATTTGCGCGGCTTCCTTGCCGCTCTTTTCGACGGAACCCTCCGTGCCGCCGTACCCCTGTTTTCGGCCGCGGGCCGGGATTCCGCCACGGCGGGCGCGTGAATATCGACCATCCGTCCAGACGCGATGCCTGGACAGCCTTCAGTCGTCGAAGTCGAAGTCCCGCGGCGGGCGCTGCTCGAACCAGAGGCGCTCGTGCTCGGGGGTCTCCTGGAGGAAGTCGGGCGTCTCCTCGAGCACGTCGTCGGGAGGCGGCGCCTGCTCGTCGGGGGCGGCGGGCGCGGACTGTTCGCCCCGATCGCGGCGCTCGGCCTGCGAGTGCTCGAGTGGGCGCCACAGCGGGCGCTCGGACGCGGCGGGGGGCGGGGGATCGTCCGCGGGCGCAGTGGCCGCCTCCGGCACAGCCGAGACCTCGCTCTCCTCCTCGATCGCCTCCGGCATGTCGATGTCGAGGCGCTCGTCGGCGAGCGCGAGATCGGCGTCGGACTCCTCGTCTGGAGCGAGGAGATCGGCCTCGGACTCGGCGTCGAGCGGCGCCTCGGCCGGCTCGGTCGCCGGTCGCTGTTCCTCGAGCGCCGGCCCTACCTCGACCGGATCTGCCTCTCCGGTCTCGGGATGGCGCCGGGCGGGGCCGAGCGCCTCCGCCTCCTTGACCGCGATCTCCTGCTCGCTGGCTCCGTTCCTGCGCCGGAGCTCGAGGTGCTCGCGGATGGCGTCGTCCAGAACACTCATCGAGGCGTAGCGTAGCGAAGGAGCACGGGCCCCAGAGTGCCCGCAGTCCTCTTTTTTCAGCGTGGCGCGGGCACCGGCTCGGCTCGCTCGACGCGGTTCTTCCCCGCCCGCTTGGCGCGGTAGAGGGCGGCGTCGGCGGCTGCGATCAGGGCCTCCTCGCCGCCTGCCGACTCGGGCAGCGAGCTGACGCCGAAGCTCGCCGTGACCGGCACGGTGCCGTCGCCGTCGACGCGCTCGATCGCGAGCGCCTCGATACCGGCACGCACGCGCTCGGCCAGGTTCAAGGCGCCCTCGAGATCGGTCTGCGGAAGCACGATCGCCATCTCCTCGCCGCCGTAGCGGGCAGGCTGGTCGATGTCCCGCGAGACCTGCTGCAGCACGCGCGCGACGCGCTCCAGCACGAGATCGCCCTGCTGGTGGCCGTAGCTGTCGTTGACGCGCTTGAAGTTGTCGATGTCCATCATCACGAGGCCCACCTCGGTTGCGAAGCGACGGGAGCGCTCGACCTCGCCGTGAAGGTTGCGGTGGAACTGGCGCACATTGTCGAGCCCGGTCAGCTCGTCGGTGACCGACTGCTGCTCGACGGTCTTGTGCAGGTTGGCCGTCTCGATCGCGACCGCGGCCGAGACCGCCAGCGAGGCGAACTGGTCGCGCTCGGAGTCGCTGAAGGCGAGCCCGCGGCGCGCGATCGAGATCACGCCGAGTTCGTCGTGCGCGCCCAGCGGAGCGGCGAGCGCGTACACGCCGGCGAGCTCGACCGGAGCCGACCGCCCGGGCTGCGTGGCGGCATCTGACGGCGCGCGCGCTCTCTCTCGGCGGATCTCGAGCGCGGCGCTCTCGGCCAGCTCGAGCGCGGCTTGCAGGCGCGGCTCGTCCCGGCCGAGACGGGCTGGGCGCAGCTTGCCGCGTTCGCTCGGCACGGCGCGCGCGGCCTCGGCGGCGCAGGCATCCGAGGCCATCTCGAGCGCGAGCGCCAGGCGCTCGTCGGGATCGAGCGCGGCCGCGAACGCCTCGCCGACGCGACGGAGCGTCCGCTCGACCTCGCGGCGCTCGCGCTCGACCTGCTCGATCTTCGCCGACAGCTGCTCGGACATCTTGTTGAACTCCTTGCCGAGCAGCGCGAACTCGTCCTTGCCCTCGGCCTCGACCGGGCGCGAGAAGTCGCCCTTTCGCAGCCGCCGGGCGGCGGCCAGGAACTCGCCGATCTGTGCTTGCAGGCCGCGCACGATGTAGATCGCGAACGCCAGCGCCAGCGCGATCAGGACCAGCACGGCGCCCAGGACCGCGGTGCGTGCCCGCGCGATCGCGCGCGTGAGTCCCGAGGACTCCTCGAACACGCCGATCGCGACCGGCGACCGGTCCGCGCCTGAGACCCGCAGCGAGCGCCCGCGGTATAGGCGCCCCCCGACGCGCAGCTCGCCGGGGCTCACCGGCTTGCGGTCGCCGCGGCCGAGCGTCGAGGCGAGCAGGGCCCGCTCG